>CAXBDO010000290.1:0-3475 GCA_963974165.1 uncultured Aequorivita sp. | reverse complement strand
CGTTTGCCGTTGCAGACATCGCAAATAAGGTGTACATCGGCCATAAACTGCATTTCGATAGTTACTTCGCCTTCACCTTTACAGGTTTCGCAGCGGCCGCCATCTACGTTAAAGCTGAAATGTTTTGCCTTATACCCACGGATATCTGAAAGTTTTTGTGAAGCATACAAATTCCGAATATCGTCATACGCTTTGATATAAGTTACCGGATTGCTTCGGCTGGAACGCCCAATAGGGTTTTGATCAATAAATTCTATACTCTTAATGGTTCCGAAATCGCCTTTTATTTCCGAAAATTGACCTGGCTTTTCACCATAGCCACCTATCTGTCGCATTAAGGCAGGATAGAGGATTTTCTTCACCAAGGTACTTTTTCCGCTTCCGGAAACGCCCGTTACTGCGGTAAAAACATTTAGGGGAAAAGTAACATTTATGTTTTTTAGGTTGTTTTGTCGCGCCCCGCTAATTGTAATCTTATTTTTTGAAGTTCGGCGTTTTTTGGGAACTTCAATTTCCATTTCGCCGTTTAAATATTTCGCGGTAAGGGAATGCGATTTTAAAATTTTGGCGTAATTTCCTTGGGCAACCACTTCGCCACCAAAAGTTCCGGCTTCGGGCCCAATATCTATTATTTCATCTGCGGCTTTCATAATATCCTCATCGTGTTCAACCACGATAACGGTGTTTCCTAGATCGCGAAGAGCTTTTAAAACCACGATTAATCTTTCGGTATCCTTTGGGTGTAGGCCAATACTTGGCTCATCCAATATATACATAGAACCAACAAGGCTGCTGCCCAATGAGGTTGCTAGATTAATTCGCTGCGATTCGCCTCCTGAAAGGGTATTCGATTTTCTGTTCAGCATTAAATAGCCCAGACCTACATCCTGTAAAAAACGAAGGCGGTTATTTATTTCCAGCAATAAACGTTTAGAAATTTTTTGGTCGAATTCTGAGAGTTGAAGATTTTTAAAAAATTCAGCAGTTTTATCTAATGGAAGTTCTACCAATTCTTGAATGGAGGTGCCGTTAATTTTGATGTATCCGGCTTCAGGACGAAGTCGTTTCCCCTTACAGGTATTACATTTTGTTTTTCCGCGGTAGCGCGATAGCATAACGCGGTTTTGAATTTTATAGCTTTTCGATTCCAAAAAAGAGAAGAAAGAGTTCAATCCCTCAAAATATTTATTGCCGTCCCAAACCAATTGTTTTTGTTCAGGCGTAAGTTCAAACCACGGTTTATGGATAGGGAAATTAAACTTATAGGCATTGTTAACCAATTGGTCCCGATACCAGCCCATACTTTCGCCACGCCAAGGAAATATAGCATTATCGTACACAGATAAGGATGTGTTGGGAATTACCAAATCTTCATCAACACCAATTACATCGCCATAGCCTTCACAAACTGGGCAGGCGCCGTACGGATTATTAAAGCTGAAGAGATGGGCATTCGGTTCCATAAAAACCATGCCGTCGGCTTCAAAACGATTGTTAAATTCGGTAACTTTTTTAGATGAAAGTTCTTCAATATATAATTCACCTTTTCCTTCAAAAAAGGCAATTTCAATGGCATCCGCCAAACGGTTGTAAAAATCTTCTTCCTCTTTTGTAATTATTCGGTCTACTACCAAATCTATTTTCTTGGGGTAGGTTTTTTCGTTAAGATCATCTATGCGAATTACTTCCCCATCAACCTTTATTCTAGAATACCCTTGCTGCGCCAAAGCCTTAATTTTGTTCTCCATGGAGCGGCCTTCTTCCAAATGGATAGGGGCGAGGAGGAGCAATTTTTCGCCTTCAGGGTAATTCTTTATAAAATTAGTTACATCTGTGGTAGTGTCTTTTTTTACTTCCCTACCTGAAATGGGTGAAATAGTTTTCCCGATTCGGGTAAAGAGCAATTTTAGGTAATCATAAATTTCGGTAGAAGTACCGACGGTAGAGCGCGGATTTGTTGAATTTACCTTTTGCTCTATCGCAATTGCGGGCGAAATTCCCTTAATTGAATCTACTTTTGGTTTATCCAATCTTCCCAAAAACTGTCGGGCATAACTGGATAGACTTTCAACGTATCGGCGCTGGCCCTCGGCATATAGCGTGTCAAAAGCCAAACTGGATTTTCCGCTCCCGGAAAGACCTGTAATTACTACAAGCTTATTGCGCGGTATGGCAACGGAAAGATTTTTTAGGTTATGAAGATTGGCACCCTGAATAAGGATGTTTTTTTTTACGTCTAGAGTCTCGATTTTCAATTTTTTTTAATTCTTTTTTATAGCTGTGCAAAGATACTATATCGATTTCATCAATGCACATTTGAAGATATTATTTATTTTTAGTGAGAATTTTAACCTTTTCTTTGCATTTGTGATTCCTTTGTTGTTATATTTACGGCTCTTAACGTCATATAAAAAAATTATTGCCTATAGCTGATCTTTACTTTTAAACAATAAACATTTTAACTAAGCAACCAAATCCATAGTTGTTTATTTTTTAAAGAGGTATTGATATGAAGCAAAACACAAGCTCTGATGCGTTTTTGGTAAACGCTTATATGAACGGTAATGAATCTGCACTTTGTGAGTTAATAACACGCCACAAACAACGAATCTACAGTTTTATTTATTCCAAAGTTTTTGATAGGGATGTCTCTGAAGATATTTTTCAGGACACTTTTATTAAGGTTATTAAAACCCTAAAGAAGGGTGCCTACAACGAAGAAGGAAAATTTCTTCCTTGGGTTATGCGTATTGCGCATAATCTGGTGATAGACCATTTCAGGAAGAACAACCGCATGCCCAAATTCGAAAATAATAGCGATTTCAACATCTTTTCGGTTTTGAGCGACAACGCCCTTAATATTGAAAAGCAAATTATTAAAGGCCAGGTTGAAGATGACGTGCGAAGGCTCATTCAAGAATTGCCGGACGACCAAAAAGAGGTTCTTATAATGCGTATTTATAAGGATATGAGTTTTAAGGAAATAAGTGAGCAAACAGGTGTTAGTATTAACACCGCGCTTGGCAGAATGCGTTATGCCCTCATCAATTTGCGCAAAGTGATTGATAAACATAACATTATATTGACCAATTAATACAATAAAGTAATTTTTGTTTCGTTATTTGGAAATAAAACCTCTAAATAACATTCTATGCAAAAATTTTACTCTGAACCTTCACGTGTGGACGGCGTGAATAAAAATCTCGTTCCAAAAGAGGAAACCATAAAATTTCTTCTGGATTATTCGATGGCTTTAAGTGTTATAGATTACCATAAAATGAAGTTTGAAGCGCTTCTAAACTAAACTTTGGAAAAACCCTGGAATTAGCTTTTCGGGGTTTTTTTATTTTAATTGTCGAAAAGTTCAAAGGTTTAAAGTTAATGAGTTAAGAAGTTTAAAAAGTACTTTTTTTCTAAACATCTAAACATCTAAACATCTAAACATCTAAACATCTAAACATCTAAACATCTAAAC
>CAXBDO010000289.1:0-3499 GCA_963974165.1 uncultured Aequorivita sp. | reverse complement strand
GCTGCACGATGCCGCCCCAAGCGCGCTTGCTTGGTGGGTACGGCACCTCGCCAGTTTCTTCGGCAAGGGTGCGCACCTCTTCTGCCAAAAAGGTTTCATTTTTCTTGGCGTATTTTTGAAGAAAGGCGTAGGCTACCTCGCTCCAGTTTTCAACACAGGCGTTGGCGTGGTCTACCGCCTGTAACATTCCTGCTATTTTTAGTTGTTTTCCGGTGCTCATAGCCATTAATCCAAAAGTTCATCTTTCACCGCCTTAATCATAAGGGCGGTTTTGGTCTGTACGCCGGCCTTTACAAAAAGTTCGCGTTTGTGCTGGTTTAGGGTGGTGGTAGTAATACCGAGCTCCTGCGCCACAAAGTCGTCTTTCATATCTTCGGCAAAGCAGTCTATCATTGTAATTTCACGGGGCTTTAGCTGTTGGCCGTTTATGTGCAATATTTTGTGCTTAAACTGTAGTGAGATACAGTCGCGGCGGTGGCGGTAGTTTTCGGGCTGGCTTAGCACGCCATTTTCAATATCTGGGGTGTGGTTTAGGTTGCCGTAGCAGAAATAGGTGTAAAGTTCCAGCAAACGTTTGTAACCAAAGCGCGCGGGGGTGCCATCTGGGTTTTGAAGGTCTTTAAGGATGGCAACGGCTTCGCGGTCGCTCTCAAAGGCTTTTATTAGCAAGAAAAGGTCTGCTTTTTTAAGTTCGGAAAAGCGGTGGGTGCGGCCGTTTTGCAGAAAGCGCACTTCCATTGTTTCGTGTATGCCAAAAAACTCGATGCTGTTATCGTTTTTTTGGATTCCCGCAATTAGGTGTTGCGGATGTTGATCTAGTGTTGTACATTTGTTGTGCATAATTATTGATTTAAGCGTTAGTAGTTTGTGCATTAGCCTGGAGTTCGCGCTCCGGGCTATTTTTTTGGGTCTGGATGAACAATAAGGCCATTGTTATCATAAAGGCCAAAAGAACAATTACCAGCCCACTTATCAGTATGGAGGCCACTGCGTGCAGCCTATCTATATCGTGTTGTAGTTTTGCTAGGTTAGACATTGCAGGTCATATTTTCTGCGGCCTCTAGAAGTTGGGCGCGCTTGGTTTCTTCCTGTTGCTTGCGAAGGGTTTCTACCTCAATAAAATCCCAGATGTGCTTTTCCAATTCACGGTGGGCGGTCTTGCCGTTAAGCACTCGGCTTATAAAACTTTGCGAAAACGGCTGGCCGTTTCTGTTTGTAATGCCCTGTTGCTCAAGATATTTCTCTATTTGGGCGGCGGGCTTAACCTCTAGCAAGTCTTTAAAGACTTTCGATTCTTTTTTTGAAATCATACTATCCTGTTATTGTAGGAACAAAGGCAGTTGTTTATCTTTGTTCAGGTTTTATATTATTTAGCTTCACAAATATAAGGGATAATTTTCAACTAAACCAAATAAAATGTTGAAAAATTTCAACTATGGAAAATACATTGAAAATTTTCGAGGTAGTTTCGGAAAAGGAAGGGATAACAATCGGGGCTTTGGAAAGGGCTATCGGAGCGAGTAAGGGCGTGCTTTCAAGAGCAATTAACAATGGAACAGATGTACAGTCAAAATGGTTAGTCTCCTTAATTGAAAAATATCCCAATTACGATTACAAAAATATGTTGATGGGAAAATTTTCAACATCTGAATTTAGGCCTGAATTTCATGTGGCCGAAGAAAGTTCTCTCCAACATTATGAAAAAAAGGATACAAATAAGCAAATAGAAGACGTGGCCTACGGAATTAACCGCAGGTTTGATGATGTAGAAAGAGCATTAAAAATATTAATGCTGGATATTAGCGAAGTGAAATTAAAGGCAGATGCGGTAGACCCCGAAAAAATTACGAAGGCTCTGGTTGATCTTGGCGAACTGAAGGGGAAGGTCTAGTTTCTCTTAATTGCTTAATAATTAGCAGTTGTTCTTTTGGATTGTAACTGTTCCGGTTCTCCATAAACTCGAGAACCTCTAAAAATGAGGACATAAGCGATTGGTTATTGGTTAGGCGGGGAGTTGTTTAATATTAACAAAATTTTATATAAAAAATTATGGCAATGAGGGGAATAGTTTTTTTGGTTGTTGTGGGGGTGTTTTTAACCGGGCTTACAGCGTGTGGCGATTTAAAGGAAGATAGTTTTGAATCCAGGTTCAAAGAGTATGCGGAAAAAAACATGGACGATCCTAAAAGTTATGAAGCTGTTGAGACCAAATTTTTTGATTCTTTAACGGTTAGGGAATTTGCTGAAATGTCGCTCTATAAAATTACATCCCAAATGGAATTAGATAGTATAGAGCTAGAAAACTATGCGTTGCGGATGGAAGGAGCGAAGCCTGAGTTTATAATTAAAATGGAGCCAGTAATTAACAACTATAAAGAGAGCTTGCGGAAAAATGATTCTATTCTAAAAACCTATGCAAAGGTCTTAAATGATAGCTCAGTAATTTATTTGGGCTACGAGCATAGTTTCCGGATAAATGAAAACGGAAATCCAAAACTCCAAAAATATTACGTGCTTACCGATCCACACGGAAACATAAAAGTTGCTGGAAATCAAGATCAAATGGAAGAATTAATGCTGAAGGAATATCGAGATTTTGCAAAAGCGAATAATCTACAACTCCACCTATAAAACGGCGAAAAAAGCAATAAATATGTTAGCGGGCAATAAATATATAATTGATAATCAAATAAATAGGCGTTTCTAAAAAAGTGGGTGCAGTACTTAAAATCCTGTGACCATCTGGTCGTGCGGGTTCAAGTCCCGCCTCGAGTACTCCCCGAAACCCCTGATAATACAGGGGTTTCTTTTTGAAAAATGCCTTTTTCAAATTATGGAAAAGGACGATAAAAACGAAAATCCACCTACAACTCTACCTATAAATTTCAATATTTGTATGGCAAAAAAGCGTTTTTCTACTCCAAAACTCTTTATTCCACGGGTGAATGGGCGCCCTTCTGTGGCTCCGGGAAAATACTGGTATGTTTCATTTTATTGGCGCACCGATCCTGCCGGCAGGTTGGACAAAAAGTTTATGTTCAACAAAGATTTAAACCGATTGGAAACGGCAAAGGAACGCCGCGCTGCGGGGCTACAACTTTGTAAGGTTTACGAAAATATGCTGGAGCGCGGTTGGAACCCCGTCACCAAAGCAAACGCCAAAACTAATGACCAGAAATTGACCAGAAAATCGGCCTATACGGTCGAAAAAGCTTTAAATTTTGCCTTCGAAATTAAAAAGAAAAACCGCAAAGGCACCACCGTTAATAGCTACGAGCAACATTTAAACCGATTTTTTGAATGGGCAAAAATTGAGGGGTACCTGGGGATGGAAATTGCCAAATTTAGCCTGGATAACTTCTATGATTTTTTTGATTGGCTTCGCTCCGATTACCAAAATGAGAAAACGGGCCTTAATCTTGGCGGCACTTCCATCAATAACCACAAACGTAGCCTTTCTGCATTGTTCACCACTTTAAAAAATGAGCGCGTTATAGCC
>CAXBDO010000288.1:0-3507 GCA_963974165.1 uncultured Aequorivita sp. | reverse complement strand
TTGCATTTCCTGAAGCATCTAGAGTAACATCATAAACGGGAGAAATTATTTCATAATCATAATCTATTCCCCAACTATTTAATGTGCCAGTATCTGCACCTGCATTATCAGAAACGGTAAGTTCCCAAACACCTAAAGTATTTTCGCCATCAAATATTGATAGTGGGGTATTAGGAATAAAAGTACCGTTAATAGTTGGCACAGCTCCTGCGCATTCGTTTTCTATTGCTGTAGCTGCTTCGTCATCTAGCGTAGCGTCAATATCGTTTCCATCACAACCAAAAGTAGACGCGGGTACTCCGGGTCTGTCCACAATTGTAATTTCAGTTCCTGCTGGCGATTTTATTTTCACCAGAACATCTCCTACCCAAGTATGTGAAATATTCAAATTAACATCTAAGTCAGTAATAACAACATTCTCCGTAACATTCATTGTTACAGTAACCCCAACTGGATTATTGTCTGGTATAGGAACGGCAGGATTTGCTGTTTCAGAACCCGTCATCGGAATAGTTCCTGATCCTTTACATATTATTTCTGGTGGGTCATTGGTTACATTAATATCATCTGTTAGCACTGTGGGCGCACCAGTACAAAAATCGTTTACCGTATAGGTAACCGTTACCAAACCTGGTCCGCCCGCACTTGGGTCGAAGGTAAATGTCGTTCCATTACCATCATCGGTTACCCCTGTACCTGTATATTGACCCCCAGCAGGATTTCCTCCACTAAGTCGGAAAAAGTTGGTGGTAAATCGAATGCTTCTGTACCGTCTGTTTTGCTGGCAGAAGAGCCTTGATTGGCGCTAAACCCCAATCCTCTTCTTGCAAAAGCTTCCCAAATTTCACATTGATTTGCTCCACCATATATAGCCATATCTGCAGCTAATATCGCATCTCGTCCATCAACAAAACCAGGAAAACTAGGTTGTAATTTTAAACCTTCAGTTACTAACGCCAATGCAATATTGTTACCTCCTGTTCCAGTATAAAAATCTGTATCAAAACCGTGTGTAGCAATAAGCTCCCATGTCATTTCCCAAAGCATTTCTGCCCAAACTGAACCTACTCCGTGAGGTGCTACTTCTGTTTTTATATCGTCATAAGTATGTGGGTTTACGCCAAAATTAGTGCTATAGGGCCACGTTCTAATACCTGGGCCACCAGGACCTTCGCCAATAAGCCAAGTTCCCACACCTCTAGAATCTGGTCCGGAATCTCCAAGTTCCATTGTTAGCATTAAGCCATAATAATCACTCCAACCTTCGCCCATTTGTTCTGCCCCACCTAAGGTGCTAAGCCTATTGGATATTCCGTGCCCATATTCATGAATAATAACCATATTATCTAAGTCACCATCCCTAGAACCGCAGACGTACATTTGCATACGTGGTCTAACCCCATCTCCAGGAGTAGCAAAATTTGCATTACAAGTTCCTGAACCATCTTGGGCTTCAGCATTTACAGGATCATTTCCTAGTCCGCCATTTCCATAATTGTTAAATTGGAAGTTTCCACTGGGTTCATCAAAACCATACATATAAGTTACATCATGAATAATATTACTCCAATAAAACAAGTTGGTAATAGCTGCGCTCTCTGACTGATCACCTCCGCTATAAACGGTATTTAAGGGAAAATTAAAAATTAAATTCCCTCCAGGACTAACTGCATATTTGCCATCAGGCAAATTATTTGCATTATCATCATCATAAGCATCTACATTGTTTCCACGAGTGTCTGTAAACTCAGGAGTGTCATCTTGATTAATATCATGCCATCCAAAAGGTGAAGCCGTTAAATGCTCTGGATTTGGAACTAAAGTTCGCGTTCCATAGTTTGGATTTTCAATAGGCATGGCATACACCATATAACTCGCCGCTGGCGGTGCCATAACATTCGCTTCGTTTGCAATTGTGGAAGTAATTGGCTCTTCCATTGGGCCAATAAAAGAATTAACTACTGCATTAGAGTGTATATGATCTTCGTGATCTCCTAATATATTACAAGATACCGTCCAGTTATCTTTATCTATAATCTGTCCCGATGCTGCATCAACACGAAAATTCCACCAATCTGAAGAAGTTTTTTCGGCCACGGAAAGTTCCCAGACCAAAATTGTGCCTACGCCGCTTCTGTAGTAATACATTAATTTTACTGGAATGTCTTCGGAAGAAATTCCTGCCTTATTAAAAATGGCAGCTTTATTTTTACCGCCTATTGATTTTTTTTCTTGCAGGCTGGAAATTTTCCGGATCTATCGAAATGTACGCTCGATTCGGTGCCGTAAACTTCTAATCCATTAATAGCTTGACGTAAATAAACGTGCCTAATGCCACTAATGCTGCTTACGTGTTCTTTTGTAATTACATAGGTATTACTTTTTCCCTGTATAAGTTGGTTAAGCGAAATGCTGGATCTTAAGGCTCCATAAGTTGCTGCTTCCTTTTCCTTTTCGGGATTTTTGTGCTGCGCAGTAAGCTGTATGGGCATTACGGCCAGCACCATCAAGAGTAGTGCTAGTTTTTTCATAATCAAAAAATATTTAGTTAGTTCTATAAATTTAAAATAAAATATTGGCAATCAACACTTTATAGTGAAGTATTTATAAACTAGAATATTTTCAAAAAAATAGGCACAAAAAAAAGCCTCCCGAATTGGGAGGCTTTGTCTTAAAAAGTACTTTTACGTTAACCGCGTTCAATCCTTTTTTTCCTTCTTGAAGATCAAATTCTACTTCGTCACCTTCGCGAACTTCGTCGATTAGGCCTGAAATGTGTACAAAATGTTCTTTGTTGGTTCCTTCTTCAGTAATGAAACCAAAACCTTTGGTATCGTTGAAGAATTTTACTGTTCCTTTGTTCATTGTATTTAAATAAATAATTAATATAAGCGGCAAAGATAGCGTTATTATTTACATATATACAAATGTTAGATTATTTATTTTAAAAATCTAAATAATTACAATAACCGCTACTATTTAACAATATCGCTAACAATAATTCATGAGCCGGTATTTATTGCGGCTACATATCAATGGCAACCTGATTTTTCAAAATATCCTCGAAGGTCTCCCTTTTTCTAATTAAATGGGCTTTTCCTTTGTACCAAAGCACTTCTGCCGGACGGTATCGCGAATTATAATTACTCGCCATACTAAAGCAATATGCCCCTGCATTGTGGAATGAAAGTATATCGCCTTCGTGAACTTCAGGGATTCTACGGTTGTTGGCAAAAGTATCTGTTTCACATATATAGCCGGTTACCGTATAAAAACGATCGCGACCATGGGGTCTGGAAACATTTTTAATTTCGTGTTGTGAACCGTATAGCATTGGGCGGATTAAATGATTGAAACCGCTGTCTACCTGCGCGAAAACAGTTGAAGTTGTCTGTTTTATAACATTAACCTTAACCAAAAATTGGCCAGCTTCGCTAACCAAAAATTTCCCAGGTTCAAAAGCCAAGGTTAATTTTTTACCATATTTTTTGGTGAACTCATTAAATC
>CAXBDO010000287.1:0-3512 GCA_963974165.1 uncultured Aequorivita sp. | reverse complement strand
AAAGTCCGACCAACGGGTCGATGCCCGCTACAAAAGAAAAGGCTACGGCTTCAGGCACTAATGCCAGGGCAACCGTTAATCCGGAAAGGATATCGTTTTTTGGGTTTTCGGTGAAATTCTTAAAAGTTTGCTATAACATCATCTTCGTTTAAAAAAGCGGCAAATATAGGTTTTTCAAAGCGAAAGAACTGTTCCTGAAAATCTATATTTATTTATCTTTTGATTTGGTATTCACATTAAAACCTGGGGCTTCATAATCCTTCGGCAAATAATCTGAAGGTATAGTAGACGAATTGCCATCGCGGGCCGCTCGATAATGGGGCGATAGTATTTCAATCCCGCGTTCATTGCACACATCCTGGATGTTTTGGTGCAAGTCTGAATAAATCTTGGCCTGTTTATTCGCTTCGCGAACGTAGGCGTTAATTTGATATGCCACATAAAAGTCTTCCAAACTGGTTTGCAGTACGAAGGGTTGTGGTTCCTTTAAAATTAAATCGGTGCGCAAAGCAGCATCAATTAGGGTGGCATACATATCTTTCCACGGCACATCATAACCAATTGTTACGGTGGTGTGAATTATAAGCCCTTTCGCTGGGGCATCGCTACTATAATTAATGGTGTGGCTGTTCATTACCGTTGAATTGGGTATTGAAATAATTTCATTTTTAATGGTGCGCACACGGGTTACCAAAGACGATTTTTCTATTACATCGCCCGTTACTTCCCCAATTTTTACCCTATCGCCAATGGTGAACAAACGCATATAGGTAAGCACCAAACCTGCAATAATGTTAGATAGCGATCCTGCCGAACCGAAAGTGAAAAGAAAGCCTAGAAATACAGAAACTCCTTTAAAAATTGGCGATTCGCTGCCGGGCAAATAAGGAAAGATAACCACGAACATAAAAGCGATTACCAATATTCTAATTATTTGATAGGTAGGGGCGGCCCAATCTGGATAAAAACCTGTAAGCGTTAAATTTCCTCGGGCAATTTCATCCTTTAAAAAGCTTATTCCCTTTAAAACATATCTAAAAACAACCACTATTACAATTATGGTAACAAGGTCTGGAAGGTAATTCCAAAACGAAATTAATATATTTTTAAGCGGATTTAAGATATATCCAAAAAGGGTATCGGCAAAATGTTCTGTCCACGGAAAAAGTCCGAATAAGATAGGAAGGGCTATGTAAACAGCTATTAATACAACAAACCATTTCAATAGTTTATTTACGAACAGAAGGGCATTAACTTGGCGTTTTGCGTCAAAAAGCACGTAGTTTTTAATCTTGATGCCCTGTATTTTATCATTTTCCTGTAGTTGGATTTTTTGTGCGCTCCATTTGAAGAATTTTGAAATATAAAAGATCAACAATATAATTACCATTAACACCAAGGCCGCCAAGCCTATTTGTTTGGCTAGGGTAGAAAAGCTGGTCTCCTCTTTATATTTAAGTACTGCATTTGTTATTATGGTCTGGTATTCTTCGGCAAGCTCGGTTTTTGTTTGGTCGTTCCATAGCGCATCGGTTTCTGTTACGCTCATAATAATGCGTTCTCCCAAAACAATATCTATGGAAGTTTCAACCTCTTCCGTTTTTAAGGAATTAGGACCAAAATCGAAATTATCTGGCAGTTTTTTTATCCTATCTGAAATAACGGCAGCCCGTTCTTTTGGAGAAAAGCTGCCAAGTTTTGAATAGAGCGAAAAAAGAGTGTCATTAAAAAAACCGAATACGGGGAAACCTTTGGTGGTGTTTTTAAGCGAATCTATTTTTGCTTTTTTTTGAGCAAGACGCCTAGTTTCCTTTTCGTTAAGCGCTGCAAGTTGTGCCTGCAGCTCTTCCTTTTTCAGGTTATCAGTAGTTTTTAGGGCGTTTATCTGCTGCTCCAGTTCATTTTTCCGAATTGAATCTGTAAGACGTTGTTGCTCTATTTCAGAAAAACGCTTGTTGTAGGTTTCAAGTTGGGCAATATTTACCGAATCTTTCTGGCCCGAAAGAGTTTCCTGCTGCCCAAGACCAACCGTTATCCAAAAAACAATTACCAAAAGGGTTAAACACTTTCTAACTTGAATCATACCACCGAAAATTTGGACTAAAGTAATCAAAAACTAAATTATAATAATTGAATTTTGATTTTCTCCCTAATTGATTAAAATCGAAATAAATCAAAAACGCAATTTTTGTTATCGCTTTTCAATTGCCTTTCTTCTGATGTTGGAATAAAAAAAACCGGCAGAGGAATTACCCAATGCCGGTTTTAAAAATAATTTGAAATTTTCTAAATATCGTCGAATTCAATATCTGTAAAGGTGCTGGTGTCTGGTTGTTGGTTGTCCGAAACTTTTTCAGAACTTACAACTTCATCATCGCCCTCCTTTTTGTAATCTTTTTGGTGGCGCTCGCTTATAACTTCTTCGCCTTTTTCGTCTATTACGTAGTTTATCATTTCATCTAAGGTATCCTTAAATTCGCTGAAATCTTCCTTGTAAAGATAAATTTTGTGTTTCTTGTAATGGTAGGAACCATCATCGTTTGTAAACTTCTTGCTCTCGGTTATGGTAAGGTAAAAATCCCCTGCCTTTGTAGACCTAACATCAAAAAAGTAGGTGCGTCTTCCAGCGCGCATTACTTTTGAAAAAATTTCTTCTTGCTCCATCGTATAGTGGTCACTCATAATTTCTATTTTTTGCTTACGTTTCGCCAAAAATCCAAAAAAAAACCAAAGTAGCCAAAGTAAAATTACATTTCTTTTTCCAAAAGTTGCATTGCATAAAGTTCTTTGTAGTAACCTTCAGAATTCACTAACTCTTGATGACTTCCTTTTTGAATTATTTCGCCATTATCCAACACAATAATTTTGTTCGCATTTTTCACCGAAGAAATTCTATGGCTAACAATTATGGTAGTTTTATTGGATGACAATGAATTTAAATTTTGAAGAATTTCCTCTTCGGTTTCAGTATCTACGGCCGAAAGACTATCGTCGAAAAGCAAAATTTGTGGGTCCTTAATAATTGCACGGGCAATTGAAATCCTTTGTTTTTGTCCGCCGCTCAAGGTAATGCCACGTTCGCCCAAAACGGTATCATAGCCTTTGGTAAAGCCAATTATATTTTTGTGGACGGCAGCGTTTTTTGCTGCCTGTATTACTTCTTCCTCTGTAGCATCTTCCTTTCCAAAACGAATGTTGTTGCGAAGCGAATCGCTAAACAGGAACGAATCTTGGGGAACATAGCCAATACTGTTTCGCAAATCGTTGAGGTTTAACTGTCGAATATCCGTATCGTCAATCTTCAACATATTTTCCTCTACATCGTACAGTCTTCCTATTAATTCCAAAATAGTAGATTTACCGGAGCCGGTGTTTCCTACAATCGCCAAGGTTTCGCCAGGTTCCACTGTGAACGAAACATTTTTAAGGGCCGTAATTCCTGTGTCTGGATAGGTAAAGCTTAAGTTGTTGAATTCAATGTTACCCTTAACTGGGGTGCTTTCAGCCACCAG
>CAXBDO010000286.1:0-3549 GCA_963974165.1 uncultured Aequorivita sp. | reverse complement strand
CATAGGAAACAGGCATATTATAACCTGCAAACGGAACCATTTTGGCCCCCAATTGTTCGTGTATACGTGTAAGTGCAACTTCTTTCATTATTATGCTATTTATGATCCGCGAAAAATAGATTGAGCGGAAATTATTTTTTCTATTTTAAAGGCAAATGTATTACAATACTTCACTAATATCGAGCCTTTAGCCGGTTTATTTTTATAAATCTCCACGTTAAAATAACCTTAATCGGAGGCTGGGTTACCAATGTTTTCAATACTTTTAAAAGAAAAACGATGTCTAACACAACTTCAATCAATCCTTATACTGAAGTAGCCCTAAACTCATATAAAAACCACACTAAAAAAGAGGTTTCAGAAATTATTGAAAAAGCCGACAAGCGTTTCTATAGTTGGCGCGAAACTTCATTTGCTGAACGGAAAAAATTAATGCTTGCCGCGGCGGCCGAATTAAAGAAGAATAAACAGGAATACGCCGAAACGATGACTGTGGAAATGGGCAAACCAATTTCGCAAGCAATTGCCGAAGTTGAAAAATGCGCCTGGGTGTGTGAATATTATGCTGAAAATGCAGAAAAACAACTTCATAATGAAGTAAAACAAACCGATGCCTTTAAAAGCTATGTTAGTTATGAACCATTGGGGTTAGTACTAGCGGTCATGCCCTGGAACTATCCATTTTGGCAGGTTTTTAGGTTTGCAGCGCCAGCTTTAATGGCTGGAAATATTGGGGTCTTAAAACATGCTTCAAACGTTTTTGGCAGTGCTTTGAATATCGAGAAGGTTTTTAAACGCGCAGGTTTCCCCGAAAACTGTTTTACAACTTTATTGATTGGAAGTGACGCTGTTGAGGAAATTATTGAAAACAAAAAAATAAAGGCGGTTACCCTTACAGGTAGTGGTCCCGCGGGAGCCGCGGTGGCATCCACTGCCGGAAAAAATATTAAAAAAACGGTATTGGAATTGGGCGGTAGTAATGCGCTTGTGGTTTTAAAGGATTGCGATATAGAAAAAACCATCGAAACCTGTGTACAGGCGCGCTTCCAAAATACCGGACAAAGCTGTATAGCGGGTAAGCGATTGATTATTGATGCATCTATTGTAGATGAATTTGTTGAAAAAATGCTCGTAAAAGTTCGCGAGCTTAAGAGTGGCGACCCGATGGATGCCGATACCTACATTGGTACACTTGCGCGGGAAGATTTGGCAATAGATTTAGAAAAGCAAGTTAAGGCTTCTATTAAAGCTGGAGCTAAATTAGCAATAGGAGGCAAGCGGCAAGGCGCTTATTTTGAACCCACCGTACTTACAGATGTAACTTCGGAAATGGCGGTTTTTAATGAAGAAACTTTTGGACCGGCGCTTTCTGTAACTACATTTAAAACTGTGGAAGAAGCTGTTGAACTTTCCAACAGTTCAAGATTTGGTTTGGGGGTTTCCCTTTTCACTAAAAATATTGAAGAAGCCGAAAGGTTAGTTCCCCAATTTGATGAAGGAGCAGTTTTTGTTAATGAATTAGTTAAAAGTGATCCGCGACTTCCCTTTGGTGGAATTAAAGAAAGTGGTTATGGTCGCGAATTAAGCGAGCACGGTATCCAGGAATTTGTAAATAGAAAAACAGTTTTCATCAAAAAATAAAAAATGGCCACGAAAACACGAAACTAAAGCTGTTCGTGTATTTGTGGCCATTTTCTTTGTTTGAAAAGTTAACCTTTTTTCAAGAATTCTTCTTTGGTCTGAATTTCAGGTTTTGGGATATTGTGTTTCCCTAACACTGAATTGAATTTTTTCCCTTCCTTTTCTTTAATTGCTTCAAAACGTTTTTTTGCCTTGGAGAATTCTTCGGAAATCAATTCAAAATTAGCCTGCGAAGCGCCTGAGACTTTATTGTAGTTTGAAGCAACATTGCTATAAAGGTCGCCCATTTTTTCGCGAAGTTCAGGTTCCGCCGAGGCAACATAATTATCACCAGTAGTAATTACCAAATCTTTTCTAAGGTTTTCAAGGGCAGTAAAATATTGTTCAGCCTCCTTTTTTGCTTTGGGGTTATTTTCCATAACGGAATTTGCCAATGCTTGGATTTCAGTAATTTCATAAACCATATACGCCAGATCTTCTACCATGTTAAATAGAGTATGGGTTAGCGCTTCCTGTTCCTTACGTTCCGCAAGGGTCGTTATGGATTTATTGTCGTATTTTATTTCAATTTCCTGGCTGTACGTATCATTGCCTTTCTTTAAGACCACCCTATAAGTACCCGCAGCAACCCTAGGCGCGGTAAAGCCACTAAAGGCAAGGGTTTTTGCTTGCGCCATTTTTGGGGAGGCCATCATAAAATTCCAGCTTACAATATTAATTCCCTTCGATTTCCCTGGGGAAAGGGTAGCCACTTTATTGCCCTGCATATCTTGAACCTCCATTTCCATCTTCCCGAAGGTATGTCGCTTTTGAAGGTAGTATGCAATTTGAGCGGAAGTGTTTTTGTTCTCGCCCACAAATTGTGTCTCGGCTCCAAAACTACCGCTGAAGCCGCTATCTTCCGTCATGCTAAATGGTTCACTTTTGAAGAAATGAACTTCTTTGCCCAGTATTTCTGGGCTCAATTCCCGCAAAGGGCTAATATTATCTATAATAATAACGCCACGGCCGTGGGTGCCCATTACTAAATCGTTGGTGCGTTTTTGAAGATCAATAAAATGTACAGCCGTGGGCGGCATGTTATTGGTGAATTCAGACCAATTCTTACCTCCATCGATTGTTACGTATAGACCTAATTCAGTGCCCAGGAAAAGTAAGTTTTCATTTATATAATCTTCCTGAATATTTCTTACAAATGCCTTCGGATTAATATCATCTGAAATAATAGACTTCCAAGTTTTACCGTAATCTGTAGTTTTTAAGGCGTATGGTTTCATATCGCCTGTGGTATGGCCTTCAAATACGGCGTAGGCAGTTCCTTTTCCGTGTACACTGGCTTCAATGTGGTAAACCCAAGTGTTTTTAGGGATACCAACAAGGTTTTTGGAAAGATTGGTCCAGGATTCTCCGCCATCTGTAGTGAGTTGTACATTGCCATCGTCTGTGCCCACCCAAATAATATTTTGGTCCAATGGCGACTCAGCAATAGTGAAAATGGTAGTATGCTTTTCTGCGCCACTATTATCTACTGAAAGTCCACCAGAATTGGCTTGGTCCTGTTTTGTTTTATCATTGGTAGTTAAATCTGGAGAAATTATGGTCCAGCTATCGCCCATATTATCTGAACGATGAAGAAATTGGCTTCCCATATAAAATCTATCGGGTACGAAGGCACTTACGGCCATTGGGGCATTCCAATTAAATCGCAATTCCGGATCGCCTTTTTTGGGCTGGGGCTGAACGGTGGTTGTTCTATTTTTGTCTACATCATATCGCCAAACATTTGCCGCACCCTGCATTTCAGAATAGATAATATTTTTGGTTGGATGTTTTAAAACCCTAAATCCATCACCATAGCCCACGCTGTTCCAGTGGCGGGCCGAAACGCCGCCAGGGGCAGAGGAAGGG
>CAXBDO010000285.1:0-3553 GCA_963974165.1 uncultured Aequorivita sp. | reverse complement strand
ATAAAAGAGTACGTAACACAAGTGCTTCAATTGGAAGCCGTAGCCTGTAAAGACTGGCTTACCAATAAAGTAGACCGTTGTGTTACAGGTCGCGTTGCAAAACAACAAACTGCTGGGCCGTTGCAATTACCGTTGAACAACTGCGGGGTAATGGCGCTAGATTACCACGGAAAAGAAGGCGTTGCTACTTCTATTGGGCATTCGCCATTAACGGCGTTGATTGATCCTGCTGCAGGTTCGCGCAATGCAATTACAGAATCATTGACCAATATTGTTTGGGCACCTTTAAAAGATGGTTTAAAGAGTATTTCCCTTTCAGCAAACTGGATGTGGCCTTGTAATAACGAAGGTGAAGACGCCAGACTTTATGCTGCCGTAAAAGCCGTTTCAGACTTTTCTATCGATTTGGGAATAAACGTTCCTACAGGAAAAGATTCGCTTTCAATGAAGCAGAAATACAAGGACGGCGAAGTAATTTCTCCCGGAACGGTGATTATTTCTGCAGCTGGAAATTGTAACGATATTAAAAAGGTTGTTGAGCCTGTTTTACAGAGATCCCAAGGCGTTGGGAGTGGAAGTATTTACTACATAAACATTTCGCAAGATGCGTTTAAATTGGGCGGTTCTTCTTTCGGACAGATTTTAAATGCTGTTGGAAATGAAACTCCCGATGTAAAAAGTGCGGCCTACGTAAAAACTGTTTTCAACACTTTACAGGAATTGATTAAAGACGGTAAAATCCTTGCAGGGCACGATGTTGCTTCGGGTGGCTTGATTACCACTTTGCTGGAAATGTGTTTCGCGGATGTGAATTTGGGCGCCAATTTAGATCTTTCAGGTTTGGGTGAAACTGATCTGGTGAAGTTATTGTTTGCCGAAAATGCTGGGGTTGTAATCCAAGCTTCGGAAGATGCTTCGGTTGAAAAATTACTTGCTTCAAAAAATATAGATTTCAAAAAGATTGGAACTGTTTCAGAAAATGAAACGCTTTCAATAAAAAATAATTCAGAAGAACTTAGTTTTAGCATTTCTGAAATGCGCGATGCTTGGTACAAAACTTCGTATTTATTAGATAGAAACCAAAGTGGCGCGACGCTTGCAAAAGAGCGTTTTGATAATTATAAAAATCAGCCGTTAAAGTTTGAGTTTCCGAAAAATTTCACTGGAATACTTCCTGTGAGTTCGAGCGCAGTCGAGAACGGTTCGTCTCGACCGAAAGCGGCGGTTATCCGTGAAAAGGGAAGTAACAGCGAGCGCGAAATGGCGTATATGATGCACCTTGCAGGGTTTGATGTAAAAGATGTGCATATGACCGATCTTATTGAAGGTCGTGAAGATTTAGAAGACATTAAACTACTTGTTGCCGTTGGTGGTTTCAGTAATAGTGATGTTTTGGGAAGTGCAAAAGGTTGGGCCGGCGCGTTTTTATACAACGAAAAAGCCAACACCGCCTTAAAGAATTTCTTTGCAAAAGACGATACCCTTTCACTTGGGGTTTGTAACGGTTGCCAACTTTTTGTGGAACTTGGATTGTTGAACCCCGAAGATGAGCAAAAACCAAAAATGCTCCATAACGATACCAACAAGTTTGAATGTGTGTTTACTTCAGTGAAAATACAGGAGAACAATAGTGTGATGCTGTCTTCAATGGCGGGAAGTACTTTGGGAATCTGGTCTGCACACGGGGAAGGGAAATTCAAATTTCCTTATGAGGAAAACCATTATAACATTGTAGCAAAATACGGTTACGATGCTTTGCCAGCTAACCCGAACGGCAGCGATTTTAACACTGCAATGATGACCGATAAAACGGGACGCCATTTGGTAATGATGCCGCATTTAGAGCGTTCTACATTCCCTTGGAACTGGGCGACCTATCCAAAAGACAGAATTAACGACGAGGTTTCGCCTTGGGTACAAGCTTTGGTGAATGCTAGAGAGTGGATAGAAAAATTCTAGGAAATAGATTTATATTTTATAAAAAACCGTTCGCAATTTTTTTGGGGACGGTTTTTTGGGTTTTAAGTGGGGGGATTGATTTTTTATGGGGTAATGGCGGGATGACCGGGCTAGCTGGGGCCATTGTTGGGCATAGTTTTTTATATTTCATTGGATTGTTTAAATTTCACATAATCCATAATAATCTTCGGATTTGCTTCTGGTAAACTTATCTGGGTTTCTTCTATATATACATCCTTTAACTTCTCTGTTATCGGTATAGGTTTTTTGAAAAAGTTTTCAAGATTATCTGATAATTTATCTTCGTTTTGGTAATATTTAATTTCTGAATGAAAAGTGTCGTCAATTTCAATACCTTTTTTCGTAACTACCATTCTTCCTTTCCCAAATCTACCGTTAATGAAATAATTTTCTAATAAGGAAAAGTCTGTTATTGGAACTCCATCTATTTCATAACCTGAAAAAATAGGGTAATTTGTGATGACTAGCTTAACAATTGGTTTTGATAAAAAACTATTATTTTTAAAATAATGTCTGTTATCATTTAAAAACTTAGTCTTTCTATTTATCTGATCTGCACCTTCTGAAAGTCTAGAATGCATATTGTAATAATCTCTTGGGTCAAAAGGATATTTAATACACTTTACTTCTGCAATCAATGTGATTTTTTTTAGTTCAACGATTAAATCAATTTCTTCAAACTCATCTTTATTATTTCGAAAGATGTTTTCATTTGGAATATTGAATTCGTAACCTTTCCTTTTAAATTCTAATGATAAAACATTTTTAATATGTTTTTCAAAAAGAGTTCCACGAGAATCTAAGTCAAAACCACCTTTTTCTAGCCAATAATCAAGCATTCTTAGAGTATTCGGACTTACTAAAGGTAAAATGACTGGAAATAAATAGTTTTCAATTCCTATTAAAGGCCTTTCCCATATATTATAGTAGCCTTCTTTTTGAATAAATAGCTCTAATACTTGTTTAACTTGATTTCTTGAATATTTAGTCTTGCGAAGTAAATATTCCATTAATTCGTGTTTTTTGATTTTTAGTTTAAATAAATCAAAATTTTCTACATCGGTAGCAGTTTCAACTTTTTTAATCTCAAAAGCTTCACTAAAAAGGTGTTGCACTTCTGTATAAAGAACTAAAACATCATAAAGATTTACACTATTTAAATTAGGTAGAATCTCATCTCTTAAGAATGCATAATAGGTGGTTAGACTTGCAAAAGATTGTAGTTCTTTAAATACAGTTTCTTTCTCAATTCCATCGGCCAACTTATACTTAATTTCACTATTATCAAGGTTTATACGTTTCAGTCTTTTAGCTTGTCTTTTATTATTTGCTTCCTTTGAAATGTGCTGATAAAATACATTCTTTTCTTGAAACGCTGATAACACAACCATTTTACTTGAAAAAATATTTCTTTCTAATCTATACTCTCCAATTCTATTTAGATATTGATTCTTTTTATGGATGATTTTAATTTTTAACTCCTCGGTTTCTTTATTGTAAAGAGTTGCATAATCTTCCCAAATTGCGATGTCGTAGCCAGATTTTATAACTATATAAATGTTAGAAACACTCA
>CAXBDO010000284.1:0-3562 GCA_963974165.1 uncultured Aequorivita sp. | reverse complement strand
GTAATTCTTAAAAATTTGAAGTTATCTCAATTTATTATTAAATATTTAATAAAAAACCCCTTTTTCGGTAAAAAGAGGTTTTTAAATAAGATATTTTGAATTTAGAAATTGTAATTGATGCGAGCGTAATAATAAGCGCCTCCAAAGCCCATCTGCACAGAATCCCAATAACCGCCACCTTCTGTCCAATCATCCTGTTGGTCTGGATAAACATTGAAAAGGTTATTGGAACCAACATTCAGTTTTATGTTTTCTGAAATTTCAAATCCAAAATTTAGGTCGGTTACAAATTTTGATGAATAAGTGTCTGTAGCGGCAGTAATCTGATTATCGAAACCACCATAATCTGCAGCACTCTCAAACATTTGGAAATCTAATAATTCAACTTCGCTAAAGCGGGTTACAGTAAGCCCTGCGCTAAACCAGTTTCTGTCAAAAGTAAAAATACCCACCAATTTGCTCTCTGGTGCGGAAGCCAATAAGAAGGCTTTGTCCCTTTCACCAAAAAAGGTTTGCTCATCCAGGTTTCCATTTTTCACTTCCTTAATTACCATATTATTGAAGTTCGCCAATACTGAAACACCAAATTTATTATCGTTTATATTTTCCTGGTAGGTCAATACTACGTCCAAACCAGTAGTTTCGGTATCTACGCCATTAGCAAAGAATTGAGCCGAATCTACATTTTCAATTTGTGGAGCAGGGAAGTTTCCGGTCAACACAATTCTATCCCTTACATCTATATAGTACAAATCTGCAGTTGCAGTAAATTTTGAAAAATTGGCGGTAAAGCCCAAACCGGCATTTGTTGATTGTTCCTCCTTTAAGGGACCAATGCCGAAAGAAGCTGTAACCGGACTATTGTTTGGCGATAATAATTGATCGCTCGCAACACCACCTATAAAATTCGTAAAGCGTAAATTATAGTAAATTTGTGCCAGTGAAGGTGCCCTAAACCCAGTACTTACTGAACCTCTAACATTTACATTGTCTGTAGCCTTAAAGCGCATTGCAAGTTTTCCGTTTACGGTACTTCCGAAATCGCTATAATTTTCAAAGCGGGCGGCAGCGCTCAATAAAAACGCTTCACTTAAATCAAATTCCCCATCAGCATAGACCGATATGTTAGAGCGGCTTCTGTCTACTTCGTTGGCCGGACCATAACCGGGAAAACCTTGTGAGCCTCCTGGTCTTAAAATTTGATTGCCATCATCATCCAGAATAGGGTTGCCATCGGTATCTCTATAAATTACAATATTTGCTTCGGGCGTATTTGCATTTACAGGTACGCCGTTAACATCATAGGTAGCATATGAGCCTTCTTCACCTGCAAAAATTATAAAGTTTTCAGTTCTGTATTCTGCTCCAAAAGCTAAGTTCATTCCGCTTAATACATCATCATAATATTTTGAAAAATCCAAGTTCACCGTATTTTGGGAAAGGGAATGTCCACCCGCATCAAATTCAGTAGGGGAGCGGTCTACCATCGAGGCATTCAATGTTCCTTTAATGTAATAATGAAAATTATTAATTCCGTATGCGTTACTTATATCTACATTCCAGCCAGTTTCGGTTTGGGTTCTCACACCTGCAACAACTGAATTATCTGTAATAATCGAAGTAATTCTAGGCGTATACCCGTTCGGATAAATAGATTCTACAACCCGGTTTCCGTCATTTCTTGTAAAGGCATAAGCATCAGTATCTCTATAATTTCGGCCACCAAATGCGTAAACTTCGGTTTTTTCATTAACTGGAATTGCTACATTTCCCATCAAATTGAATCCTTCAATGGCCGCTTCGCCAAAACCTTTTCTAAAATCGAAAGTTGGGCGCAAGGTTTTATTTTTGTTGATGTATTCAGTGGTGAAATTCGCAAACCCACCTTTTTCGCCAATAGCGAATCCATAATTGGCGCCAAATTTTACCGAACCACCATCAAAGCTTTTATCCTTTCCAATAGCATTCCCGTCCTTATCGGTATCCAGTCGATAACCATCGGTGTTCCAAAGTCCATATGCCCCATCTTCGAATGCGCTGGTATCTACATCTGCGTTATTGCTGTATGCGCCATAGGAAACGCTACCTGTAAGTTCGTCTACGTTATCTTTCAATACAATATTAATTACCCCGGCAATAGCATCACTACCATATTGGGCAGCAGCACCATCACGTAACACCTCAATTCTTTTAATTGAAGTGGCGGGAATTGCATTTAAGTCGGTCCCGGTATTTCCTCGACCACGGGTTCCAAATACATTAATAAGGGAAGATTGGTGTCTTCTTTTTCCATTGATCAAAACAAGTGTTTGATCGGGGCCCAAGCCACGAAGGGACGCCGGATCAATATGGTCTGCCCCATCAGAACCTGATTGTTTGCTGGCATTAAAGGAAGGGGCCGCATATTGCAGCAGTTCGTTAATTTCTACTTTTCCTAATTGCAGATTCGAGTTTTCTACATCTATAACATCTATAGGCACAGCGGTATTTATTGCAGTTCTTTTTGGGCTACGCGATCCTACTAGCATAACGTCATCTAAAGATTCTCCCTCACTCAGGGTTACTTGTATACTTGATTGCCCGTTTACTGCTATTTCCTGGCTATTGAAGCCAACGTAGCTTATGATTAAGGTGGCATCTTCATTTACTTCAATTCTAAATTCGCCGTCTATTGAAGTCGTTGTTCCGTTGGTCGTTCCTTTTTCAACAACGTTTACGAACGAGAGCGGAATGCCAGCCTCATCCGTAACCGTTCCGGAAACGCTTATTTGGGAGTACGACAGACCGTACATTAAAAATAATAAAAGTGTAATTTTTTTCATCTTTTGCTGAGTTTTAGGTTAGTTAATTGTTAAAGTTAACATTTTAATTTACTCATTAAGCGTTTTCGGTTTCATTTTATAAACAAGCTTTCCACAAGTTTTTCTTTTAAACGCCATTTTATGTTAACCCAATTAAAGACGTTGCGTAGATTTACAGCAAAAAAAAACCGCCCCAAATATGGGAGCGGTCTTTATTATTTTAATTGAAATATATTTAATCTTTTTGCAATTTTGCCATTCCTTTTGGTCGTGCTTCCAATTGCGCCCTTCTTTCAGCTAAATCTTTTTCCATCTGGGCTTTTTTAGCTTCAAATTCCATTTTTCTTTTTGCTGCCAATTCAGCTTGTTCTCTTTTTGAAGCTTCAAGTTGTGCCTCTAATTGCGCTTTCTTTGCCTCAATCATAGCTTCGTTAGCTTGATCTACGTTTACCTCGTCTACTACCACCTTTTGGTCGGTATTTCTATTTGTAGCTTCCCTAAATTCCTGATTGGTCTGGTTGTCGTCTTTTACAATTACAGCGCCACTTTCAGTATCGGTATTTTTAATTTCCTGTACTTTAACCTCGCTACCTTCCTTTGTAACTACTCTTTTTACCGTAGATTCTTCCTTTACGGTTTTATTTTCTTGTGCCTGTGTTCCCGCTACTGTTAAAATTGCAACGGCAAGGCTTAAAATTACTTTCTTCATAACAATTGGTTATTTATAGATTACGGAGTAAAACTAAATCTATTATAGTTAA
>CAXBDO010000283.1:0-3567 GCA_963974165.1 uncultured Aequorivita sp. | reverse complement strand
GAAAAGATGCAGCGCAGCGCTTTTTCGGGTGAAAAGAGTTCTTAAATAAATTTATTTCCTTCTCTCCGGTTTAAGTATAAAGGCCGAAGAAAAAGTATTCTGTATTTCTATTAGGGCGCGTTCTGCTTCAATGCGCGAGGGAAAATTGCCTGCCCAAACCTTGTAATTAGGGGTTTCATATTCTATGGAAGCCGGCCAATTACTATAACTGCCTTTGTATTTCCTTAAAATCTGGTTAGCCTTATCCAATTCACCATAGTACAACTGTATGGTATAACCGTCTGAAAGCTTGTTGTCTTTCTCAAGATTTTTCTTCAGTTCCAGCAATTGGGTTATTTTCGCATCAGTATTAACGGTTAGCGTGGCACTTTGTGCCAAACAATCGTTGGAAAAAACAGCAATTAATATGCTGACAATTATAACTTTAGAAAAGGTTTGCAGGTACATAGGCTTATTTCTTTATTGCAAAGGTAAAACTTAATAACATTGCGAGCACGCGAATTTTTATTTAGAACTAATATAAATTAATAGTTAACACTTTGTTTGCATTTTCAAAATCGACTTTATAATGTACTTTTGTGCCTTTATTTGTGGAGCGGAATGAGCTAAAAGATTCCAGTAATTAGTAACCAATTCTGTTCCAAAACGATCGACAGTAAATTAATCATTTTGTAAAGAAATTAGCACATCAAAGAGTTTCGTCCTAAAACCGAAATGATTTTTTTGCCAATTCCGAATACCAATAAAAAACAATATAATCAACAGATGAAAAAGGTGAATTTTATACATCTACGCTCAAAATTGCCACTTCTTTTGTTAGTGTTTTTACTAACTTTTTCAACTACTATATATTCCCAGGATACTCTAGCAGAAGGCAATGCTGAGGCTGCAGCGAGTACTGGAGGTGATGTAGCCGCAGGGGAGTCTTTGTTTAAGTCTAACTGTGCTGCTTGCCATAAATTAGACAAAAAAGCGGTTGGTCCAGCTCTTAGAGGAGTGGGTGCAAAGTATGATCGTGATTGGTTATATAAGTGGATTAATAACAGTCAGGCACTTATTGCTTCTGGTGATGCACAAGCTGTAAAGTTATTTGAAGAACACAACAAGGCTATCATGACTGCCTTTCCGGCGCTTAGCAATAGCGACATGGATAACATACTTGCTTACGTTGACCAGCCAAAGGCTGCGCCAACCCAAGCTGGACCTGATATGTCTACTCCGGGAAATACGAATAATGATGGTGGTTCTATTTCAAACAATTTGATAATTGGTGCGCTTGCACTTATTTTCCTATTGTTGGTTATTATGCTTTTCTTGGTTACCAATACCTTAAAAAGAATTGCGGAGGCTAACGGAGTTGTTTATGAAGAAAAGAAAAAAGGCACTCCATTGTGGAAAGCTTTCGTACAAAACCAATTCTTGGTTCTTGTATTTTCAATTTTTCTTTTGCTTACCGCAGGTTATTTTGGCTATGGCTATTTAATGCAAGTTGGTGTAGACCAAGGTTACTCTCCGGTACAACCAATACATTATTCGCACAAAATTCACGCTGGTGATAACCAGATAGATTGTAATTTCTGCCACAGTTCTGCCAGAAAAAGCAAGCACTCGGGAATTCCTTCCTTGAATGTGTGTATGAATTGCCACAAAAATATTTCAGAAGTTGCACCAGAAACAGCTACCGAAGAATATTCTAAGGAGTTTTATGACGGTGAAATCCAAAAATTATATAAAGCAGTAGGATGGGATGCTGAAAACCAGCAATACACAGGTAAAACTGAGCCTGTAAAATGGGTTCGTATCCATAACCTTCCAGACTTTGTGTATTTCAACCACTCGCAGCACGTTACTGTTGCAGGAATTGCCTGCCAAAAGTGTCACGGAGAAATTCAGGAAATGGAAATAGTAGAGCAGTTTGCGCCCCTAACAATGGGATGGTGTATTAATTGCCACAGAGAGACTAACGTTAATTTGGCCAACAATGAATACTACGCCAAAATACACGAAGAGCTTTCTAAAAAGTATGGTGTTGAAAAGTTGACAATCGCCGAAATGGGTGGATTGGAATGCGGAAAATGTCATTATTAATAAAATTAAAGGAAAATTACAGATAGCAATATGGCATCAAACAAGAAATACTGGAAAAGTGTTGAAGAGCTGGACGAAAACAGCACAATTGTGAAGGCGCTACAGGAGAATGAGTTTGTAACCGAAATACCTACAGACGAGTTTCTTGGCAATAAAGGAGCATTAGAATCTTCATCAACCACGCGTCGTGATTTCTTAAAATATGTGGGCTTTTCCACAGCGGCGGCTACATTGGCTGCCTGTGAGGGTCCCGTGGTTAAGTCTATTCCATATGTTGTTCAACCGCACGAAATTGTACCAGGGGTAGCAAACTATTATGCTTCAACCATGGCAGACGGTTTCGATTTTGCCAATATTTTGGTGAAAACGCGTGAAGGACGCCCAATAAAAATTGAAAGAAACGATTTAGCGGTTAATGGTGGAAGCACCAATGCGCGTGTTCACGCCTCCGTACTATCGCTTTACGATAAAAATAGACTGGCTGGCCCAATGCTAGATGGCGCTGAAGTTACTTGGCCAGAGTTCGATACTGCCGTTGCGCAGAAAATGAACGAAATGGCGGGGAAAGACATTGTGTTGCTTACCCAAACATTTGCAAGTCCGTCAGCATCAAAATTAATTTCTGAATTCACTGCCAAGTATCCAAACATTAAACATGTTGTCTATGATACGGTATCTGCTTCAGGAGCATTAGATGCTTTCCAAAGTAAATACGGAACGAGAGCACTTCCAGATTACGATTTTTCAAAAGCTGAAGTAATTGTTTCTGTAGGGGCAGATTTCTTGGGCGACTGGCAAGGTGGTAGCTACAGTAAAGGCTACGCACAAGGCCGAGTTCCAAAAAATGGAAAAATGTCTCGCCACATTCAGTTTGAAGCCAACCTAACCTTAACCGGTGCGAAGGCAGATAAACGTGTGCCAGCAACTCCTACCCAACAGGTGGCTATTCTAAAAGCATTAACCGGTGGCAGTACTTCTGGCTTGCCAGAAAATATTGTAGCTGCCGTAAACAAAGCAAAAGCACAACTGCAACAAGCGGGAAGCAAAGCATTATTGGTAACCAATTTACCAGATGTTGCTTCACAAACTTTGGCGCTTAACTTTAATGCCAATAGCGCGGCAATGGATTCCAACAAACCATTGTTAACTAGACAAGCTAGCGACAGCGAGGTAATGAACGTGGTAAACGGAGTTATTTCCGGAACTATCCGCGGCTTAATTACAATTGGGGTAGATCCGGTTTATTCTTTACCACATACTAAAGAATTCACCGAAGCTTACAAAAAATTAGATATGAGCCTTGCATTCGCTTCTAAGCTGGATGCAACTGCTTCCTTGGCAAAAATGGTGGCCGCAACGCCGCATTATTTAGAGTCTTGGGGCGATACCCAAATTAAAAAGGGAACTTACAGCTTAACACAGCCAACAATTAGACCGTTGTTTAACACACGTCAATTCCAGGATTGTTTATTGCAGTGG
>CAXBDO010000282.1:0-3569 GCA_963974165.1 uncultured Aequorivita sp. | reverse complement strand
GTGGATTGGCCTGTGGGATTACCATTTTTGCGCCATCCATTATCCTTTCTGCGGTGCTGGGTTGGAACCTTATTTACTTGAATATAATTATTGGCGTATTAGTAATTATTTATACGGTTAGTGGAGGCACCAAGGCTGTGAGCGTTACACAGAAACAACAAATGGCGGTAATTTTCTTCGGAATGTTAGTGGCCTTTCTTTTAATCCTGAATTATCTGCCGCTCGATATCACATTCACAAAAGCACTGGAAATTGCAGGCGCCAATGGGAAAATGGACATACTCGATTTTTCATTTGATTTCGACAACCGTTACACTTTTTGGAGCGGAATTATTGGGGGAACATTTTTGGCTCTTTCCTATTTCGGAACAGACCAAAGCCAAGTGCAGCGTTATCTTTCCGGAAGAAGCGTAAAGCAAAGCCAAATGGGATTAATAATGAACGGTCTGCTAAAAGTGCCTATGCAGTTCTTTATTTTATTGGTGGGGATAATGGTTTTTGTCTTTTACCAGTTCAACAGCTCGCCTTTGCACTTTAATCCGGCTGCGGTAAAAGACGTTAAGGCTTCTGAATACGCTGGAGAGTACAAAGCTTTGGAAGTTAAAAAGGAAGCGCTAGACCAACAATTGGCCGAATCGCAGATTGCTTATTCTAAGGCTTCAGGCGAACTTGAAAAACAGAATTTTGCCCAGGAAATTAAAGCGCTAAACACTTCAGAAGATAAACTGAGGGAACAATCTGTAGCTGTTATAAAAAAGGCAAATCCCGATGCCGAAACCAACGATAAGGATTATGTTTTTATTCATTTTATTTTAACCAACCTACCCAGAGGACTAATTGGATTGCTCTTGGCCGTAATTTTAAGTGCAGCTATGTCTTCCACCGTTATTATGGGGAATTATTGCAATTTGCGTAGCGTGTACCGCTAATTTATTCGACAACTTAATTCAGTTGGTAAATATTATCGGGTCCATATTTTACGGCAACGTTTTGGGAATTTTCCTATTGGCATTTTTTATAAAATTCGTGCATAGTAAGGCAGTATTTATTGCGGCCTTAATAACGCAGCTAATCATTATTTACTTCTGGTATATCGACCTTATGCCCTATCTATGGCTGAATTTAGTGGGTTGTGCGATAGTAATGGGAATAGCGGTTTTATTGCAGATAGTATTGCCAAAGAATAATGGCCCTAATCTTTCCGTTGCAGAAAAGGCATAAAAAAACCACGAATACACGAAATATTAGTTTTTCGTGTACTCGTGGTATAAAACTTTCGCTATTGCACTATTAATTTTAAAGCCTCAAACGTTTCGGTTTTTAAGCCCACGACACCATATTTGGTTTCGCCTGCCTTTATTACCGTACCATTAAGATTGTATACAGTTAAATCAGATTTAAAAGTTTTATTTGCCGAACTGGCAATCATCATATTCCCCAAGGTTAATCCCGGCCCAATAACTAGACCAATAGGAGTTGTCGATTCTTCAATAATAATTCCTTGACTGTTTGTGGAAGAGGTATGAAGATTCATAGGGGTAAGCAACAGGTAAAGCAGATACGTTGCTGGACTTTGCTTCAAGGATTTAAAAACCCTTTCGTTTTCCATAACAAAAACTTCGTTTCCGTTTGCGTACGCTAGTTTTACATCTCTACCGAACATTACGTCTTGGTTTGAATTGTTTGTTACTTTTAATGCGACAACTTTAATACCTTTTTTAACTTCTTTTTTTGCGTACTTTTTATCTAGTAGGTCATATTTGTATTCTAATTGAATATTCTTTTCAACGTTTGAAGACAGATAATTAATTGTTTTGGGCTGAATAGATTTATAGGCGGAAGCGCAGCTGGTTAAAGAAATAACGGCAAGCAGTAAAAGGGTAATTTTTAAAAATCTCATAGGTTAGGTTTTAGAACGGGGAGATCTAGACCGCGCTAAAATAATTATAATTTTAACATATGAAAGAAAAAATTATTTTTTGAAAAGCAGTTTTGAAATTCTATTATTTCCCGAAGCAAAGGCAACACTGTCATTTACAAACTCAAGGGCGAAAAACCCTTCCTTTGAAAGTTCTTTCCAATTTTTGCCACCATCGCCACTAAAGGAAATACCGGGCGAACCAATGGCTACAATCCCCTGCCCTGCCGTACCGGGAATGTATTTTACTGATGAACGATAGCCTGGTTCCTTGCCGTTGGCAATGAGTTTCCAGGTCTTGCCGCCGTTTTTGGTTATGGCTTTATTGCCTTCGTTATAGGCTTTATCTTCCCAATTTCCACCGAAGATTATTCCATTTTTTTCATCCAAAAAATCGATGCTATAGATTCCCGTCATTGCCTTTCCCTGCACTATGGGCGTATCAAATACTTCCCAGGTTTTACCTTTATCGGCAGTATGCATAACGCGCGATTTTTTTCCGCCCGTGGCAACCCATGCATGGTTTCCAAAAACAGCAATATTACTATTGCTGGCCGCAAAGGCAGCTTCGCCCTTTTCAACTTTGGGCAGGTTTTCACAATTCAGTTTTTCCCAAGTATTGCCGCCATCGCGGGTAATGATAATCGACATACAATCGTTTACAGGGTCGCCAATGGCTATGCCTTCATTTTCATTCCAAAATTTCATGGAATCGTAAAAAACGCTTTCGTCTTTTTCAGTATAAACTTCTTCAATATTGGTTGCATCTTTGCCGTTAAATCCTATTTTATAAAGTACAGCCGGGTTTGCTATGCTCAGCACAAATATGGCCTCTTTGGTGATGGCAATAGAGCGAAAATGCAATAGCGAATCGCCGTATTTTATAATTGCAAGTTTGGGCGTATCGCCATCTATCAGCCCCACTTTTCCTTTATCGGCAGCAAACCACACTCGGTTTTCGTCCATAGGCTGAATGGCGCGAATGCTAAGGCTATCTATAAACACAGGAGTAATTTCAACCGAACTGATTTCAATTTTTTCCTTATTGTTACAGGAAACAAAGATGAGGGCAGCTACAAATACAATTATAAAACGCATATTTCAATTTTTTGTCAAAAGTAACAATATCCTTTAGGAAACCTGTCCGTTTTTCAATCTTCAACTTTCAATTTCGTTTTCGATTTGGTTTTAGATTTCGTTTTCGATTTGATTTCCGATTTCACATTTCATGTTAATTTTTCTAATTTTAAAAAGATACCTTTGCAAACTCCAAAGTTTAAAAGCTTTGAAACAATAAAATAACCACGAAAACGCTGAAAGCGAAAAGCTTCGGTGAGTTTGTGGCAATAACAGCATTTAATAATGAAACTACACAGAAATTTGGTGTTCGCCACCATAGACTCCCTTCACTTGATTTTTAATGAAAACAAGCAGGCAGATAAAGTACTTAAAAACACACTAAAACGCGATAAACGCTGGGGCGCCCGCGACAGGGGCTTTATAGCCGAAACTACTTACGACATAGTGCGCTGGAAGCGTTTGTATTCCGAAATTGCGGAAGTTCGCGAACCGTTCGATCGTCCTAACCTTTTTAGATTATTCACCGTTTGGGCTACGCTTAACGGCATTGCCATCCCCGAATGGAAACAGT
>CAXBDO010000281.1:0-3590 GCA_963974165.1 uncultured Aequorivita sp. | reverse complement strand
TGCTGCTGCTGTATATTATCTTGAGGCTGGCAAAGACATTAACCAGGCAAAAACTTGGATAGACAAGGCAATTGATATGAACAAGGATCCAAAATTCTGGCAACTGCGCCAAAAATCTTTGATCTACGCAAAAGCTGGTGATAAGAAAGGTGCTGTAGAGGCTGCCAAAAAATCTATGGAACTAGCTAGAGCAGCTGGCAATAAAGATTATATAGCTTTAAATGAGAAGTCTTTAAAGGAATGGGGCGCAATGTAATTGAGCTTCCAGTATAAATTAAAAAGCCCCGAAATTTTCGGGGCTTTATTATTCTTTCCTTCTTTCCCTGCTTTGTTTGTAGCGGTCAAAAAGTTCGCGTTTAAAATCGTCTTCCGCTTTTTTAAGGGAGATTATTTTTTTTGGGGAAATTACTTTTCTCAATTCCGCAGTCATATGTTTTCTTAGTTCCAATTCACTTGCTTCAATAGCGAGGTTTTTGTCTATAAGATCGTTGGCAGCGCTTTCTGTTAAATTATCCAGGCCCTCACGAAGCTTCTGATAAATTTCTGTTCGCTCCTTTTGCCTTAGGGCATGGAATTTTTCGTAATAGCTATTATAAATAGGCCAAAACTTCTCAGCTTCCGAAGGCGTAAGCGCCAATTGTTCAGTAATATAAGCTGTTTTTAAGGCTTTTATTTTTTCGTGCTTTCCGTCTTGGGCCTGCACTGTAGCTGTAAAAAGGATCAATAAAATAATTAATTTCTTCATTGTTCGTTAATTAGTGTTGCTGCATCTAGATTTTCAATCAAGTAATCTTCCAAATTGTCTTCAGAAAACTGATGCATTTCAAAATCAATATCTTTTATGTCTTTATCTTCAATGTATGATGTTAAATCATAAATGTCGAAATTTAAATTTCCATCTTCAATATAAGTGTCTATTGCAGCCAACTGCAACGCATCCAGCGAAGAAGAATCGTTAGCGGGGCTGGTGAAAAGTGTAAACCCAATCAGCAAACAGGCCGCAACGGCTGCTGCGTATCCAAAATATTTCTTTGGAAAAAGATTAATGACCTTGCCAGACTTTACTTCGGTTACTGAGGCAACAACACGTTCATCCAATTTTTCAAAATAAGCATCGGGAACCTTAAAACCAGTGGTTTTTGGAAATTTTTCTTCCGCAATTTTACTGAAAAGACGCTCCTCAAAAGTTTCGAAATAACCTTCGGGCACTTTAAAATTTGGTATGTTATTTTCTTTTTCCACTTTAATTTTTAGACTCAATTTTAGTCTTCGTGTGTTTTTATGTATTCGGTTATTTTTTTTACTGCAATATGATAGCTGCTTTTAAGCCCACCGGTTGTGGTTTCCAATATTTCTGAAAGTTCCTCGAACGTATGATCTTCAAAATATTTCATTGTAAAAATAAGTCGCTGTTTTTCCGGCAGGGTTGCAATCGCTTTCTGAAATAGCAACTGCAGTGCATCGCCTTCAAAATAAATATCACTTTCCAAATTTCGCAAGGCATTATCCTTTACATTTTCAATAGATACATTGTTGCGTTTCGCTTTTTTATTTATAAAAGTAATAGACTCGTTAGCGGCAATTCTGTACATCCACGTATGGAGCTTGCTGTCTCCCTTAAATGAATTGATATTTCTGAAAATCTTTATAAAGGTATTTTGAAGCACATCATCGGCATCGTCATGGTCCAATACCATATTACGGATTTGCCAATAGAGACGTTCCTTATACTGCGCAACCAGTTCGCGAAAAGCTTTTTCTTTTTCCGCCTCGGTCTGTAATGCCGCTACCAGTTCCTTTTCTTCAACCACTTGTGTGCTATTGCTATTATGACTAAAGATAGATTGAAAAGTTTAATTCCTGTTACAGAATTATAATTTCTGGCCTATGAAAGGGATTGCATTTCTACCAAGCTGTAGTAAACTCCCTTTTTTTCCAAAAGCTCTTGGTGCTTGCCCTGTTCCACTATTTTTCCTTTGGAAAGGACCACAATATTATCTGCATTTTGAATGGTAGAAAGTCTGTGGGCAATTACGATGGAAGTACGATTGAGCATCATTTTTTCCAAGGCATCCTGCACCAGCCGCTCGCTTTCGGTATCTAAAGCCGAAGTAGCTTCGTCCAAAATCATTATTGGAGGATTTTTAAGAACCGCTCTGGCAATACTCAAACGTTGCTTTTGGCCACCGCTCAGTTTGTTTCCGCTGTCGCCAATGTTGGTTTCAAAACCTTCGGGAAGGTCTTTAATAAATTCATAGGAGTTGCTTATTTCGGCGGCTTCCAATAATTCCGCTTCAGAGGCCAACGGTTTCCCGAGTTTAAGATTGTTTGCAACGGTATCATTAAATAGAATGGAATCCTGGGATACGATGCCCATTAACCCCCGCAACGATTTTTTTGAAATATTCTTGATATCTACCCCGTCAATTTCAATACTGCCTTGGTTTACGTCGTAAAAACGGGTTAACAGATTTGCAATCGTACTTTTTCCACTTCCCGACTGGCCAACCAGGGCAACGGTTTTTCCTTTCGGAATTTCAAGTGAAAAATCCTTTAAAACGTATTGGTCTTCATATTTAAAGGAAATATTCTTAATGGAAATTACACCTTCAAATCCTTCTTTTTGTACAGGGTTTTCAATATCTGTAATGGTATTTTCGGCCTCCAATAACTCCAAAATCCTACTGGCCGAGCCATCTGCGCGTTTTATAGAGTAACTTGCCTTGGCAATTGCCTTGGCCGGCGTTAAAATATTATAGGCCAACATAATGTAGCCGATAAAAAAACTGGCTTCCAAAGTGTTGTCTACAAATACTAAATAACCGCCATACACCAAAAGAACCCCAATGGTGATAATCCCCAAAAGCTCACTTAAGGGCGAAGCTAAATTTTGACGATTTAAAACTTTGTTTGAATGTTTGTAAAACCGTTCATTACTATCTTCAAATTTTTTCTGAAATAAATTCTCTGCGTGAAAGGCTTTTATAATTCGAAGGCCACCCATAGTTTCTTCCAAAATAGAAAGAAAAACCCCTTGTTCCTGCTGAACTTTTAAAGATCCTTTCTTTAAGGATTTCCCGACCCGTGAAATGAGGAAACCGGAAACCGGTAGAAATAGAAAGACGAAAAGCGTCAACTTCGGACTTATAAAAAGCATTGTAGCCAATGAAAATATAATGGTCAACGGTTCGCGTACTATCATTTCCAAGACCGAGAGCACCGAGTTTTTTACTTCATCAACATCGCCACTTAATCTAGAGATTGTATCGCCTTTTCTCTTTTCGGAATAAAACGCCAACGGAAACTGGATTACCTTACTATAAAGCGCGTTTCGGAGATCTTTTAAAACCCCATTCCGAAGAAATGTGGAGTAAAACATCGCCAAATAATTGCTCAGGTTTTTTAACAGGAAAAGCGCAATTATTATTCCTACCATATACATTAACACCTTAAACTCGCCGTGGTTGTTGATGTTTTCAATGATAAAGTAATTTAAATATTCTTGTGAAAAATCCTTAATATTTGAAATTCCTCCATAAATAGGGCGAGGACCCAGGGTGCGTTCATCGCTGAAAATAATTTCAAGAACA
>CAXBDO010000280.1:0-3590 GCA_963974165.1 uncultured Aequorivita sp. | reverse complement strand
ATGACAATGACAAACCGTTACCTTATGGCTATACGGACGAGCGCGATGTATTGTGGTCTAAAACCACTTGGGAGATTATCGATCTTGATGAGCGCGTTAACTTTCCATTGTACTATCCAATAGATACTAACAACATTGGTGCAGACAGACGTTCTTTATACGACGTTTTGGTGAAAAACATCAAAAATGGTAAAATAGATGCTGTTTATGCAGATTCTTATTTTACCGAAAAACGTACGTTAAAAGATATTACAGCTTCTTTAGTTTATAGTGATACCACAGATTTGGGTATTGAGCAATACAACGCTGAAGGAAGGGTAGATGAGCAATACGTTCGGAAGTTTTCATTAGACGCGGGCGATATTGAAGAATGGCGAATTCGCGGCTACTGGTACCTAGACAAGCGTCAAGGTGAGCTTAAATACCGTATGTTAGGTATTTGCCCTGTTGCAAACGAGGCGCGTTCAAAAGCTTTTCCTGAGGATGGACTAGATTCTAAAGTTGAATTATTTTGGGTGTGGTTTCCCGGTGCCCGTGAAGTTTTACACGAGGCAAAGGCCTTCAACCGAAAAAATACGTCGCAACCTATTTCTTATGACCACCTGTTGAATGCAAGACGTTTTAACGCTGTTATTTACAGAGAAGACAACGTACAGGGCGATAGAGGGGTGAATGACTACATCAACGACAACGCACTTATGCAGTTGCTGGAATCAGACAGAATCAAAGAACAAATTCGTAATATTGAAATAGATTTGTGGAATTATTAATCTGTTGATTCTTTCATATATTGAAGAAAGACCCTTCAAGTTCCATTGCGGAAACTGAAGGGTTTTTTCATTCCTGCGAAAGCGGAAATCTTTTAAAGTACAACTGTGCTTAAAATCCTAATTGGAAAATGAAAAAGGTAGATTATATTATAGTGGGGCTCGGAATTGCAGGTATAAGCGTGTGCGAACAACTCTTAAAGCAAAATAAGCGCTTTGTAGTTGTTGATAACGGCACAGAAGGCTCCACAGCTAAATCTGGCGGCGTATTTAATCCTACGGTCTTAAAACGCTTTACAGCTGCCTGGAATGCCTCAAACTTTTATCCCGCTGCAATTAATTTTTATAGCGAAGTCTCCAAACGCATCAATGAGAATATATTTATTGAAATCCCAGTTCTAAGAATCTTTAAAAGCATTGAAGAACAAAACAACTGGTCTGTTGCGAGCGATAAAAAAGAATTACAACAGTTTCTGTCTTCCCAATTTTTGAAAAACACAAACCCAATTGTAAACGCACCTCTTGGTTTTGGAGAGGTTTTGGGCACAGCCCGAATTGATGCAGTAAAACTTATTGGCGGTTACCGCAAATATTTAGATACTCATGGGTTGTTAATTTCTGAAGATTTTGAATATGGGATGCTAAATCATAATGACGAAGGTGTTACATACAAAGATATTTCAGCTAAAAAAATCATTTTCGCCGAAGGGGCCAAGGTTAAACAAAATCCATTTTTTCCGCAGCAAACGCTTAACGGCAACAAAGGAGAATTTGTTCGAATTAAAGCGCCACTACTGCAATTAAACGCCCTTTTAAAAGGTTCGTTGTATATTATCCCCATGGGCAACGATGAGTATAAAGTTGGCGCAACTTATGATCGCGACGACCTTATCGCAAACACCACCCAAGCTGCAAAAGAAGAAATACTTTCAAAATTAAAAGGTATTATTGATTGCCCGTTTGAGATTATTGGGCAAACTGCGGGCATTAGGCCCACAACCAATGACCACAGACCTTTATTGGGCAGTATAAACGAAAATCCAAACTTTATTTTTTATAATGGTTTAGGCTCCCGTGGTTTTTTAATGGCGCCTTTAGTATCCAAAATTTTAATTGATGCCTTGGAAAATAAGGGTTCTATTCCTCCGGAGATGGATATTAATCGAATGCTGTAATTTTAGTAGGTTTATCTTTTAACCTTGTCTTTGTCGAAATCCACAAAAAAGTTGATCCAAATATTTCTGGAAATTCGGACAATTAATGGAAACAACACCCCCAAGGTTAAAATAATAACCAAAAACGAATAATTTCGGTCCAGTCCGAATATAAAGAACGAAATAATAAAGGCCGCCACAGCAATTGCCACCCCTACACCATAACTAACATACATGGCCCCAAAAAAGAAGGACGGTTCTATTTTAAATTTTTTGCCACAATGGCTGCAGTTTTCGTGCATTTCCATTAGCTGCGAAATTTTATAAGGATTGCCCTCTTTATACATTTCACCGGTCTGGCATACAGGACATGTGCCCGTAAAAATACTGTAGAGTTTGGTACCTTTTATTAATTTCATTATCAGCTTTTTTAACGCTGCAAAAATAAGCATCTTTGCAAAAATTTTGAGGCTATATCCTGAATAAAAGGAATTTCGAAATTTTAACTTCGAAATAGTTTTTAAATTTTTCCATTATAACATAAGTCAATGATCAATATTCACAATCTTTCGGTTTCCTTTCAAGGCGACTATTTGTTCGAGAAAATTACATTTCAGCTAAAACCTGGCGATAGGGTAGGTTTGGTTGGTAAAAATGGAGCGGGCAAATCTACCTTGCTTAAAATTCTTTCGGGCGAACAGGAATATGATACGGGACAGATTGCAACCGATAAAGAAATATCTATCGGTTTCTTAAAGCAGGATATTGATTTTGAAATTGGCCGTACCGTCCTTGAAGAATCGTATGAAGCTTTCACCGAGATCAAAAAACTTGAAAAGAAGTTAGAGGAAATAAATATTCAACTTGCTGAACGCACCGATTACGAAAGTGATGGCTACCATGATTTGATGGTAGATTTAAATGATGTACAGCACCAATATGAAATTCACGGTGGGTACAACTACCAAGGCGAAACCGAGCGTATTTTACAGGGTTTGGGTTTCCAAAGGGAAGATTTCAATAAACTTACCGAAACTTTTTCGGGCGGATGGCGTATGCGTATTGAGCTTGCAAAACTATTGCTTCAAAATAACGACATCTTGCTGCTCGATGAACCAACCAACCACTTAGATATTGAATCTATACTTTGGCTGGAAGAGTTTTTGAAAGGCTACGCTGGGGCCGTGGTCATCGTTTCGCACGATAAAATGTTTTTGGACAATGTGACTAACCGGACCATTGAAATTTCGCTTGGCAAGATTTACGATTTCAACAAACCTTATACCCAATATTTGGTACTTCGTAATGAATTGCGCGAGCAACAATTGGCTTCACAAAAAAACCAGCAAAAACAAATTGAACAGACCGAAAAACTAATTGATAAATTTAGAGCCAAAGCCAGTAAAGCTACAATGGCGCAGTCGCTCATAAAAAAGCTGGATAAAATTGATCGTATTGAGGTTGATGAAGACGACAATAGTGTAATGACCCTGCGTTTTCCAGTATCAATTACCCCCGGTAAAGTTGTTATTGAAGCCGAAAAAATAGCTAAGAGTTATGGAGATAAAACGGTTTTAAACGGAGTAGATCTTTTGGTAGACCGCGAAAGCAAGATTGCCTTTGTGGGCCAAAACGGTCAGGGTAAATCTACTTTGGCAAAGATTATTGT
>CAXBDO010000279.1:0-3594 GCA_963974165.1 uncultured Aequorivita sp. | reverse complement strand
CTGGATAGAGCACCTGCCTTCTAAGCAGGCGGTCGAAGGTTCGAATCCTTCTGCGATCACAGACAATCCCCTTTCCGAGGGGATTTTTTGTTTTTAGGAAATATGGATCTGAAGTATTGATTTGGAAATTTTGAACATTAAACTTCAGATGGAAAGATTTTATTCCGGATATTCAACCCTTAAATGATAGATGTTATTCAATTTCTTTTTTAGCACCTTCTTGATCATTTCAATTTCCTTGAAGGTAATATTCGCATTTAGAAACTGACCCTGGGCCATTTGGTTGTTAATAATCTTTTCTACGAATTCATCAATTATTGTTGAAGATGGCTCCTTTAAACTTTTGCTGGCAGCCTCTACGCTATCTGCCATCATTAAAATTGCGGTTTCCTTTGAAAAGGGAATTGGTCCCGGATAAATAAAATCTTCCTTGTTGGCCTCGCCTTGTTGCTCCCTTTCCTTTCGATAGAAATAATAAACCAAACTTGTGCCGTGGTGGGTTCTTATAAAGTCTATTACCCTATCTGGCAGATTATTCTTGCGCGCTATTTCAATTCCTTTTATAACGTGGTCTATTATTATTTTCGCGCTTTCCTTAGGGTCCAGTTCGTTATGCGAGTTTACTGAATTTGCCTGGTTTTCGGTAAACATTGTAGGGTTCTGCATTTTCCCGATATCATGATATAGCGCCCCTACCCTAACCAACATGCTGTTGGCGCCTATTTCATTAGCCGAGGCTTCGGCTAAATTGGCAACGTTTAAAGAGTGGTGAAAAGTTCCGGGGGCTTTGTTTGATAATTCCTTCAATAGTTTTGAATTGGTATCGCTTAATTCCAATAACGACACATCTGAAACCAGGCCGAAAATCTTTTCATAAAAATAGATTAATGGATGGGCAAATAAAGTGGCCAATCCGCAAAGAATGAAGTATTGAAAATTCTGCCATTCCATGGTTTGGATATTTCCTTCCTGGATTACAAAAAAGGCGAAATACCCAAGTATGTAAATAAGCGTAATCTGTCCTACGGAAATAAAGAGATTGGCTCTTTTGTACAATTCTGAAACCGTTAAAATAGTTACGATTCCCGCAATAAATTGAAGGAACATATATTCAAAACTATTGGGTACAATAAACCCAAGCAACAATATGGTCAATACGTGTACAAATAATCCTACTCGAGGATCAAAAAAGGCTTTTAATATTAATGGCAATATACAGATGGGAACTACATAAACGTAGTCTGCGTGTACCTTCAACACCACAGTCGTTAAAAACACCATTAAAAAAATGTTGAAAAATATAAAGGTAACCTTGGTATTGTTGTGGTAAATGTAGGGTCGGTAATTCTTCAGAAATAAAAACAGCATTAAAAACACTAGGGAAACCAGCATGGAATAACCCACCAACAACCACAGATAGTTATTCTTGCTCCAAATTTGGCTGTCGAATTCAGATTTTAGGGAATTCAGAATTTGGAATTTATCGCCTTCAACAACTTCGCCTTTGGCAATAATTCGGCCTCCTTTTTCAATTATCCCACGGTTTGGGTTTATGGCCTTGATTTCTGATTCGATGGAAGCCTCCGTTAATTTGGTATTCAATTTTACGTTAGGCTCAAAAACTTCATTTAACACGGTGTAAAGTAAAGCCTGCGCATCTTCAATGTTATTTTTTTCAACCAGCTCCCTTACCCTGTTGTTCAGATTTTCCTTTTTGAATACTTGGGCATAATTATGCTCTTCTATTTCATTTCCGTTTTTCAAATAGATTAGCCTATCGCCTTCGTAGGGATGGATTTCATCGGTAACCCCAAATTCATAGGTTTCGGCAATAAACTTTTCTCCCAACCTTTCCACAGTACTTTTTGGCGTTCTGTAAAGGCTGTCTATATATTTTATGTCTAGCTTATTTTTAAAATTGTTGAGCACACTGGCCTCCACATCATTATTATATTCAAAATAAGGAATGGCATTGCCCCTAATTATCTCACGTTCCTTTTTAAGGGTATCTTCATTTTTCTTGATGGTGAAACTAAAGGGCGCGTAAAGGTTTTCATACTGCCAAGGCTTTCCTTTTTGGAAATTATATTTAAACTGCCCTCCTTTTGGCAGAAAATAAATAACTAAAAGTGTGGAGATTATGAAAAGAAAAACCTTGTAGATAAGGGATTGATTTTTCGCAAACAAAGAAAAAAGGTTCTTCATATAAATATAACTTAAAGTAAAGGTATAAATAAGGAATGAGTTATCCCAAAACCAATACCTGCAAAGATTGATATTTAAGTTAGAAATATGTAATTTCGCAGTCCTTATTTCAAATATAAAAACAGTAGCAATGAGCAATAAAGTAGTTATAGTATCTGCAATTAGAACCCCAATTGGAAGTTTTATGGGAAGTTTATCATCCCTTACCGCAACCCAATTAGGTTCCGCGGCCATTAAAGGTGCGATGGAAAAAATTAACCTAGATCCTTCTTTAGTGCAGGAAGTTTTTATGGGCAATGTTGTACAGGCCGGAGTTGGGCAAGCCCCTGCACGCCAGGCAGCGATGGGCGCCGGAATTCCAGACACTGTTCCCGCTACTACAGTAAATAAGGTTTGTGCCTCTGGAATGAAAGCCGTAATGCAGGCCGCACAAGCTATTGCGCTTGGCGATGCCGATGTTATTGTTGCCGGAGGGATGGAAAGTATGAGTAACATTCCGCATTACGTGCATATGCGTACCGGTACAAAATTTGGTCCCGCAAGCTTGATTGATGGCATGCAGAAAGATGGTTTGGTAGATGCTTACGACCACAATGCTATGGGAACCTGTGCCGACCTTTGCGCAACTGAATATGAATTCTCCCGTGAAGACCAGGATGCATTCGCCATAAAATCTTACGAACGCTCTGCAAAAGCTTGGGCCGACGGAAAGTTCAATGATGAAGTTGTTCCTGTTGAAGTACCACAACGCCGCGGAGAACCAATTACCGTTTCGGAAGATGAAGAGTTCAAAAATGTAAAAATGGACCGAATCTCAACGCTTCGTCCAGCATTTTCGAAAGATGGAACCGTAACAGCTGCCAACGCATCTACAATTAACGATGGTGCTGCTGCAATGATATTAATGAGTGAAGCTAAGGCGAAGGAATTAGGATTAACGCCATTGGCCTATATTAAAAGTTATGCCGATGCGGCGCAGGAACCAAAGTGGTTTACCACGGCACCATCAAAAGCACTTCCAAAAGCGCTTGCAAAAGCGGGAATTACAAAAGATGATGTAGATTATTTTGAATTCAATGAAGCATTTGCGGTGGTTGGTCTTGCCAATATGAAAATATTGGGTCTTAATGATAGCAACGTAAACGTAAATGGAGGCGCTGTATCTTTGGGCCATCCATTGGGTTGCAGCGGGGTTCGTATTTTGGTAACCTTGCTGAATGTGTTAATTCAAAATGATGCCAAAATTGGAGCTGCTGCCATTTGTAATGGTGGCGGAGGTGCTTCTGCAATGGTAATTGAAAGAATGTAAATCAACCGTAACAGGTATCAATAGATATTAAATGGATTACGGTATCTGTAATTTAAGTATTGTCCCATTGCGTGCAGAGG
>CAXBDO010000278.1:0-3612 GCA_963974165.1 uncultured Aequorivita sp. | reverse complement strand
AAAGTAGGGTTAGCTTGTTCCTCCGCCCCTGCTTTTAAAAGATTTTCAAATACTTCGAAATGATGTTGGTCGGTGCGCAAGGAGATAGTCAAGACATCCTTTTTTAAAATAATTGAATAGATTTCACCTGTTTGGAAAAGCGGCTCCAATACTGGGTACAGCGAAATGATCAGAGTTGGGTTGTTTTTTGAATTAATAACAACATATTTTCTTAAACTCTTAAATGGTTTCGCATTTTGAATTAACCGGCCTATAATTCCGATGGCCTCTTTCTTAAAAATGGAGAATTCTGAATTATGTGAGCCCGCCATTGGGGTACTCCATTCTGCAAGGGTAAGTAGGTTTTGATATTTTGAGGAAAGAATCAAATTTCCAGTTGAGCTATAAATGGCTTTTTTATATTTTAAGTGCCATACCTTGGGTGCCAATATTTTCCCTTGAATAAAATAGGACCAGGCATTGTAATTGCCCTTTACATGGCCATTTTTACTAGCCACGAATTTTTCAAAATCGAAGCAAAAATCCTCGTTAATCTTATAAAACGGAGATGAAAGTTCGATTGGGGCAGCGTTCGATTTTATTTTCATTTCTTATATTTTCTGCAATAATTTTTCAAAACAAATACTGTTTTCTACCCCAGCGTATTGGCCATAATTATCGATAAAATTATAACCGCTTTTTTTATAAAGTGAAATTGCTTCGGGCTGCTTTATACCGGTTTCCAAAATACATTTGGCATTGCCCAGTTCCGTTGCCCAAATTTCCAGCGCCTTTAAAATTTCGCTGGCAATTCCCTTCCCGCGATGTTGCAGCGGTACAAACATTCGCTTTACTTCCATCACTTTGGGTTCAAATTGCTTTAGGGCGCCACAACCTACGGGTATATTATTTTCATCATAGGCTACAACGGCATATTTAATGGCGTCAATTTTATTGAACTGGTCGTAAAATGCATGGTCGTCGCCATCGCGAATGGCTAGCTCTGCATCCAATTGCTTAACAAGAATTTTGAAATCTTCACACTCAGAATTGGTACGTTTTGTTGATTGCATATAGATTATTATATTTTTTTGAACGGGTGAGTTACTCCACTTCTTTATTTGTTGAAGGATTATGATCAAAATTACTGAAAAGGCGAAAGCATTTTTTGTTTTACCATATCTGTTAATTCATCTTGAAGTCTGCAAGTTACCAAAACCTTCACATAAACTAAATGATGAAACAGCTATCTACTCCAATTCAAGCAGAATTAATGTATGTAATGTTTGATGTATTTAGATTCTAATAATTTGTTATTTAGAAAAGCAATTAAAGTTTGAGGGCGAATTGTTATTGTACATGAATTTATTGATAGACAAATAGCTGTTCCTTTGCGATGGGTTAATTATTAAAAGAAAGAAAGATTATGTTCGATAATTTAAGCGATAAGCTGGACAAAGCGTTACACGTACTGAAAGGTCACGGTAGCATAACAGAGGTAAACGTAGCTGAAACTTTAAAGGAAGTGCGCCGCGCACTTTTGGATGCCGATGTTAACTTTAAAACCGCCAAGGAATTTACCAATACCGTTAAGGTAAAGGCATTGGGCCAAAACGTATTGACTACGCTGCAGCCGGGCCAATTGATGGTGAAATTGGTGAAAGATGAGTTAACCGAATTGATGGGCGGGGAAACTGCCGGCATCAATTTAAGCGGTACGCCAACGGTTATTTTAATGTCTGGTCTGCAGGGTAGTGGTAAAACCACTTTCTCCGGAAAATTGGCCAATTATCTGAAAACCAAAAAGACAAAAAAACCACTTCTTGTTGCTTGTGATATTTACCGTCCTGCGGCAATTAACCAATTACACGTTGTTGGTGATCAAATAGGGGTTGAGGTTTATAGCGAACCAGAAAATAAAAATCCTGTTCAGATTGCGCAGAATGCAATTGCCCATGCCAAGAAAAACGGCTTTAATGTGGTTATTGTGGATACTGCTGGTCGTCTTGCCATAGATGAGGCAATGATGACCGAAATTGCCAACGTCCATAAAGCAATTACCCCACACGAAACTCTTTTTGTGGTAGATGCAATGACGGGGCAAGATGCCGTTAATACCGCAAAAACCTTTAATGAAAGATTGAATTTTGATGGGGTTGTACTCACAAAATTAGATGGTGATACCCGCGGGGGTGCTGCAATTTCCATTAAAAGTGTTGTAGACAAACCAATAAAATTTATAGGTACTGGCGAAAAGATGGACGCTATAGACGTGTTCCACCCGGCCCGTATGGCCGACCGAATTTTGGGGATGGGAGATGTTGTTTCGCTTGTTGAAAGAGCACAGGAACAATTTGATGAGGAAGAAGCCAGAAAACTTCAAAAGAAAATAGCTAAAAACCAATTCGGCTTTGACGATTTTTTGAACCAAATTCATCAGGTTAAGAAAATGGGAAGCATGAAAGATTTGGTTGGAATGATACCCGGTGCCGGAAAAGCGTTGAAGGATGTAGATATTGACGACGATGCCTTTAAAGGAATTGAAGCCATTATACATTCAATGACGCCAACCGAAAGAACACAACCTGCAGTAATAAACGGCAGCCGCAAAAAACGAATTGCAGCCGGTAGCGGTACTAGCGTACAGCAAGTAAACCAATTGCTAAAACAATTCGACCAAATGAGCAAAATGATGAAGATGATGCAAGGCGGCGGCGGCAGAAAGATGATGCAGGCAATGGGGAAAATGCGCTAAGTTAGTGTTCACTGTTCAGTATGGAGTGTTCAGAAAAGGTAATTGAATATGAAATTTCAGGATCTAAGAAATCAGTAGAACTGTCAATGAAAATTTTTGAAATATCCAAAGCTTTTCCTAAAGAAGAAACCTATGCTTTAACTGATCAGATTAGACGTTCATCACGCAGTGTTACCGCAAATATTGCAGAATCTTATAGAAAGAGAATTTATCCTAAACATTTTGCAAGTAAGCTCTCGGATAGCGATGCTGAGAATTCCGAAACCCAAGTGTGGCTTGAATATTCTTGGCGATGTAATTATATTTCTGATGAAGTCTACAAGAAGTTATTATTGGATTCCGAAGAAATAGGAAAGCTAATTAATTATATGATTTTAAACCCTGAAAAATTTGGAGTAATATCCGAATAATAACTATTTTACTGACCACTGACCACTGACCACTATTTTATGACAATTCTAGACGGAAAAAAAGTTTCAAACGATATTAAAAATGAAATCGCTGCCCAAGTTGAGAAGATGAAGGCGAATGGTGAAAAAGTTCCGCATTTGGCGGCAATAATCGTTGGCGATGATGGTGCGAGCCTTACCTATGTAGGCAGCAAGGTGAAGGCGTGCGAGCGCGTGGGGTTTGAATCTACTATGGTTAGAATGCCTCATACAACCAGTGAATTGGAATTACTTCAAAAAATTAAGGAATTAAACGAAGACGACAATATTGATGGGTTTATAGTGCAATTGCCGTTACCCCCTCAAATTGACACCCAAAAAGTTTTGCTAACGGTAAATCCTTCCAAAGATGTGGATGGTTTCCACCCTGAAAATTTTGGAAAGATGGCGTTGGATATGAGTACGTTTATTCCAGCAACTCCTTTTGGA
>CAXBDO010000277.1:0-3629 GCA_963974165.1 uncultured Aequorivita sp. | reverse complement strand
TCTGTGCAGGTTCCAACAGCGGTGGTTTTCCAATCGCCACTAAATTCATCTACCTCAAAAGGTTTTAGATGCTTGCTGTATTGGCCTTCATGGGTAATGGTGATTGCTCCCTCCAAAATCATGAGTTTACGTTGTACACCAGGCAAGGCCGTGAACGTAGATGCTGCAACTTCTACTTTGGCTGTACTTATCCGTAACTCAAAATCTCGCGCTGCATAGGTAGCGGTAGCAGGGAATATATAAAGTTGTGTAGTGCTGCCGCCAGACCATTCACTGGTAGTGAATTGTTGAGGGGTGAGGATTGTTGTTTTCAAAGGGTGAAACGTTGTTTTGGGTAAAGATAGGGATTACGGAACGCTAGTGAAAGCGTGTCGCTCGTACCTTTAAAGTTTGGGTCAATTTGTACGGAGGACACGGGCGGGACGCCCGCGCCAGCGGGGGGAGAACAAGCAATTACTTATAGCATTGTTGTAAGTAGGCTTTTCTACGTTAATGTTCCAACAAATTCAATCAGTTGAGGAATATTATCATAAATACCTCTTGCGGCTAAAGATGCTGTTATTTTACCAAGCCAACCCATTATTTTTTCTTTTCTTTTGGGTGATCCTTTTGGATTCTCTGCGTCAATTATTTCTAATTCCTTTAATGACTCTTCCTCGACGCCAAGTTCTTTTAACTTTGTTTTTTGTTCTTCATTAATGGTTAGATTAATATCTCCTTGCGTAATACTTTCTCCAGCAGCAACATTTAATGGATTGTTGTTTCCGTAAATATTATTCGTAATTATATTTTGAGCTTTTTCTTTATTATCATCGTTCATAACATAGTTTTTATCAATTTGAGGAAATTGGTTTTCTAGTTCTTGTAACGTGTCCAGAAGTTTTTGTTTTGTTACTTGAACAATATTTTGCAATTGTGATTTTCCAATAGTCCTATGAGCACTTCTAATTTGTCCTCCTTGTCTTTTGATTGAGTCATAAAATGTTGCAAGTATTCTTACCATTCCACCTGGTAAATTTATAGACCCAGAAATGCCTTCCATTTCAGCTATGTTCTGTTCTACAATATAAATTGGTTCAATAAAACGATGATGATAAATTAAATCTTTCATAGATTCTTCTGCGTCATCTGGAAGGACCACTGGAAATGTTTTAATCCGTCCATAAGGGAATTCTGCAGTGAGTTCTATTTCTGACCAAACTTTTCTGTATTCAGGGAAAAATTCATCATCTATAGTATATCCGTTCAACTCTTTTGATAGCCAATTTTTAAAAGTGTCATTTTTAATTTGATTTGCTATCAATTTTGCTCTGGTTAAACCCTGAGCAACACTTATTCGGTCGTATGCTATGTCGGTTATTAATTCGTGTATCATTTGTTTTCTTTTAGCTTACTTACAACGTGCGTATAAAAGCAACAGTTGCTTTTATTCACATTATATAGTTCTATTTTTTTAACTTCAAATGTATTGATAATTCAACTACACCATTTACAGAAAACCGTAACAGCGAGCATTTTAATCGGGGAGAAATCAAATATAACAATTATCAATTAACAATAACCAATAAACAATTATCAATCAATTTATTTCAAAGAACCATACCTTTGCACAATGCAATCAAAAATCCTTTTTATAACGCCGCCCTTTACGCAGTTGAACACTGCTTATCCGGCGACGGCTTATTTAAAAGGGTTTTTGGAGGAGAAGGGCATAGCCGTGCAGCAATGCGATTTGAGTATTGAGCTTTTTACTTCCATTTTTACGGCCGATTTTCTTCGCGCTGTGTTTCAGGAAGCACAGGACTCAAAGCATTATGATTATCCGCAGGTTCGTAAAATGAAGTCGCTGTATATTGCTCGGGTAGATGTGGTTATTGGTTTTCTTCAAAAACAGGATTTGGCTACGGCGCATAAAATCTTGGAACCTAATTTTTTACCCGTTGGGCATCGATTGGCCAAAGTGAATACGGCCATTAAATGGGAAGCGGGCGACATTGGCATCATCGATAAGGCAAAACATTACGGCACACTTTTTATTGAGGAAATAGGCGATTTTATTCACGCCAATGTAGATGAGTTTTTTGCCTTCACTAAATATGCCGAACAGATTGGCACCTCTGCTAGTAGCTTTAATGAAATAGATGAGTTTTTAAGTTTTCAGCCAACCCTCATTGAAGAGAAAATGCTGGATATTTTAATAGAAAAAATTAAGGAAACACAGCCCCTTTTGGTTTGCTTTACCATTCCTTTTCCCGGAAATCTATTCGCAGCCCTTCGCTGCGCCCAGTTTACAAAACAGTTTTTCCCGGATATTCACGTTGCTTTTGGCGGCGGTTATTGCAATACTGAACTGCGTTCGCTTACAGATCCACGGATTTTTGAGTTTGTAGATTTTATTTCGTTGGACGATGGCGAAGGGCCTTTGCTGAAAATTGTAAAATATCTTGAAGGGGAAGTTGCGATAGAAGAGTTGGAGCGCACTTATGTTTTGGAGAACGAGCAAGTTGTTTATAAAGACAAATTCCCCAACACCATTTACCACCATAGAAACTTGCCCGCACCAGATTATTCGGGCTTGCCATTTCATAAATATGTTTCCTTTTTAGATGTTGTAAACCCCATGCACCGCATGTGGACGGATGCGCGGTGGAATAAAATGACCATCTCGCACGGCTGTTACTGGAAACAGTGTTCGTTTTGCGATGTGAGTTTGGATTATATCGGGAATTACCAAAACACCACCGCCGAGGATTTAGTAGATAAAATTGAAAAAATAGTAAAGGATACTGGCATTACAGGTTTTCATTTTGTTGATGAAGCCGCGCCGCCAAAAATGTTACGTGCCTTAGCTAATGCCTTAATAGCACGGAATGTGAAAATTGAATGGTGGACAAATATCCGATTTGAAAAGACTTTCAATTTTGAGCTCTGTGAATTGATGGCAAAATCTGGCTGTATAGCGGTAACTGGCGGACTGGAAGTTGCTTCAGACAGACTATTGGCGAAAATGAAAAAAGGGGTCGATATTGCCCAAGTAACGCGGGTTACGCATAATTTCTCCCAAAACAATATTATGGTGCACGCCTATTTAATGTATGGCTTTCCCACCCAAACCGAACAGGAAACCATCGATTCGCTGGATGTGGTGCGGCAGTTGTTTGAACGCAATTGCATACAATCTGCCTATTGGCACCAGTTTACAACTACCGTGCACAGCCCCATTGGGAAAAACCCAGAGGATTTTGGAATAATCGTAACCGGTCCCGAATTTGAAGGTTTTGCCCAAAACGATTTATGGCACGAAGATCCGCAGGGTGCAGACCACCCAAAATACACCAAGGGTTTAAACTTGGCGCTACACAATTATTTAAATGGAACGGGTTTCGACAAAGAAATGCAGACTTGGTTTGATTTTCCAGTGCCGGCCACCACACAGCCGGGCGATCTTATTGACAGTTTTTTGGCGGAAGCGGAAACTGTAAAGTAAATGCTAGTTGGAAAGGTTACCTACCCAAAATACATTGAATTTTATTTAAGAAAGTAACGGGAAAAATTTATGGGGTATCATTTTCATTTGGGTGGTCATACCCAGTCTTCTTTTTTATTTTCCGGCGGATTATAAAAAACAG
>CAXBDO010000276.1:0-3634 GCA_963974165.1 uncultured Aequorivita sp. | reverse complement strand
TGCGGACTCTTTTTAACCTTTTCCGACGTTTTACTAAAGTAGGTATTAATAATTCGATAGACAAGATTTTCATAGATTTTAACCCCTCTTTCCGTTAGAAATAAATAATCTGTGTCTTTGATACTGTCCAATTGATTTCTATGCGCCAAATAATCCTGTATTATTATAATTACAGAAGGCAAAAGCGGTATAATTCGTTCTTTGTTCCGCTTCCCCAAAACCTTTACCGTTTTTTGGGCGAAAGAAACATTATTTAATTTAATATTGATCAACTCCGCCCTTCGTATACCGGTAGAATAAAATAATGCGACGACCAAACGATCGCGCAGGCCCTTAAAATTATTTTCGACCGCAAGCACCTCCATTACATTGTCTATCTTTAGTCTCGCTTCATTTACCTTTTCTTTGTCTATTTCATTTTCTGAAAAGGGTACCTGGATTTTTTTGGAAGTTTTCAAAGCCTTGTGCTTTGCAAGCGGATTTACTTCAATCTGGCTGGTTTTAAGGAGAAATTTATAATAGGTTTTAAGGGAGGAAATTTTTCGGTTTACAGTGCGATTGGAAATACCCGAATCTACGAGCGAAATTATCCAGCTTCTAATTATTGAATAATTTACATCAATGATATCGGGATATTGGAATTCTGCTGAGGCAAACTTTTGAAAGTCTTCCAAATCCTTCAAATATGCCGTCACGGTATGTGGAGAATATTTTTTTTCGAGTTGAAGATAATCAGCAAAAGCTTGAAAAGACATTTTTATAAGTTTTCGATTCAATTTCGATTTTTAAAAATAACGCAATAACTCAACAACCCAATAACATTTAACCATAAAAAAAACCGTTGGAAAAAAATTCCAACGGTTTTAGTTTATAAGGATTTCTGCCTTCGCAGAAATGCATTAAATATCTTCCTGATCTCTAAGATTCTGGATGTATTGTGCTTTTTGCATTTGAGCTCTCTTCTTAACAGAAGGCTTCGTAAAAGCCTGTCTTGAACGCAACTGGCGCATTGTTCCTGTACGATCGAACTTACGCTTGAAACGCTTCAGTGCTCTATCAATATTTTCTCCGTCTTTAACTGGTATAATTAACATAGTGTCATCACCTCCTCTCTTTAGGTCGGCAAAAGTATAAAAAACTATTAAGTATGCAACATTCCCTATTCATTTTTTTTCTGAATATCTACTCTTTATATAAAGAAGCACGTGAACTTAAGTCTTGAATTAGCTTTTCTTCCTCCTTGCTTTCCAACAATACGTTGTAATCTTTCCAGAAGGCCGCATTGTATGGCCTGGTCGAAAAAATATCTGCAGCCCAATCGTTTTGTTGCAATTCCTGGTTTATTAATTCTCGATCTTGAATAATATCACTGAATAAAATTTCCTGAATGGTGTAATAATATTGTTCATCCTTATCAAAACCAATAGCCGACTCGGTCTTTTCTCTATCGGAAGAACGATCGCCTGTATTTACAAGTTTGGGGGTTTCGTAATAAATATAATTAGGATACATTTTTCCATTATAGTCTTTATAGGTTATTGCAAGCTTATGGATGGTCTGCGTATCGAAAAGACTTTTGCTGCGCTTTTTCTGGACTTCGGAAGCTGCAACCAATTCGTATTCCACTTTTTTAATGGCGTAGTTGTCGTAATAAATATAAATCCACCCTTTTGGCTCAAAACCTTCATTAAATATATTTGGTGTATTTAAACCTACGTAATCTGCGCCTTTTTCAATTTGGATTTTATAGAGTTTTCTACCGTTATCAACCAAAATAGTATCCAGGACGAACTGATGTTTTTCCAAAGTATTTTTGCCCAGTAGCGCGCCCGTAACATCTGAATTTCGTACTAAATTAAGTTTTCCTTTAAACAGATTTTCCAGTCCATTTACACGGCTGTCGTTCCATTTAATGGCTTCCACCAAAGCTGAAGTTTTTACTGAATTTCTACTTACATTTCCAGCTTTTGAATTTATACTTTTTAAATAGGCCGAATACGTAAACAAACTGTCAATATCGCGTAAATCGTAACTCTTCCGAGTTTCATCTACATTTAATTTTAAATGGTTTTTCGCGCCGGCCGCATAACTGGAATCGTATAAAGTAATGGCACTTTCAATAAGCCATTTGTATTCCTTTTTATTGCGTTCTTTATGTCGAAGAAATCCTTTTTGTAAATAGGCTTGTTCCGGTAAATTGCTCGGTAATTTTTCAATGGCTTTCTGCACAATACCATTGCCCGTTGTGGGGCGCGGATCTGCTACAATAACCACTTCATCTAACGAAGCCACATCCTCTTCCAAATAAATATCCGAACCGTTTTCAAATTCGGCTACCATTACATTATAGCTTTTATAACCAATAGAAGAAATTACTAGGGTATCATTCAAATACTGCTGCGGCACTTTTAAAACAAAGTTACCGTCTGCATTGGTGATAGAACCGGTTGTGGTGTTTTTAATGTAAATACTGGCGCTTTCAATGGGCTGGTAGGTTAAGAAATCGGCCACTTTACCTTTTAACTCACGCTGCGCGAAAGTAGCAACAGTAATTAATAAAAATATTAGCGTGAGAAAATGACTTTTCTTGATGTTCTTCATTCTGAAAGTTTAGATTAAATTTCTAGGTTGCCGGCTTGTATTCCTTTCCTTCAATTACCATTTTTGAGATGATTTCGCGAAGAATTTCAGAAGTACCACCACCAATTGGCCCTAGCCTACTATCGCGCAGTAAGCGTGCCAAAGGATATTCTTCCATATAACCGTAACCGCCTAAAAATTGAAGACATTCGGTCATAACCTCATCTGCAACCTTAGTAGAAATTAGCTTACTCATTGTAGCCTCTTTTACTACATATTCGCCGTCATTTAAACGTTTTGCGGTAACATAATTAAAGGTTTTGGTTACTTCAATTTCACTGGCAAGTTGGGCAACACGGTGACGCAAGGCTTGGAATTTTGAAATACTCTTTCCAAAGGCAAAACGCTCTTTCATATATTGAATGGTGTATTCTAAAGCAAACTCGCTACGCGCATGTGCATTTATACCCATAATTAATCTTTCTAAAGCAAAATGCTGCATTATATATGGAAATCCAGCATTCTCCTCGCCCATCAAATTTTTAAGCGGAATTTCAACATTATCGAAAGCTATTTCTGCAGTGTCGCTTGCCCTCCAGCCCAATTTATCGAGCTTGGTTGCCGAAACACCCTTTGTATCGCGGTCTACCACAAAAATGCTTATTCCTTTATTGCCCAATTCAGGGGCAGTTTTAGCTGCAACAATCAAATAATCGCTGTAAACGCCATTGGTAATAAAGGTTTTAGAACCGTTTAAAACATAACTATCCCCCTTTTTTACAGCGGTAGTGCGCATTCCAGAAACATCGCTTCCGCCAAATGGTTCGGTAATACAAAGACAGCCAATTTTTTCGCCCGTAATACTTGGGGCCAGATATTTTTCTTTTTGCTCGTGGTTTCCTTCTTTTTTAAGATGCGTCATCGCCAAATAGGCGTGCGCCCACATTGCAGCTGCAAATCCGCCGCTATTAACTTTTTGAAGTTCTTCAAGAAAAATTACGGTATAAAATAGATCGAGATCCATACCCCCATAGGCTTCTGGCTGATAGATACC
>CAXBDO010000275.1:0-3677 GCA_963974165.1 uncultured Aequorivita sp. | reverse complement strand
ATCTCGGGCATCAGCACATTTCCGAAGCGCTTTTTTAACTTCACCAAACCATATTTTCCCAATTGGGCATTGTGGTAACTTTCCAATGATGGCGTTGCCGAACCCATTAACAGCTTTGCCCTGTGCAGATTTGCCAAAACTATGGCGCTATCGCGGGCGTTATATCTGGGTGACGGACTATATTGCTTAAAACTGGGCTCATGTTCTTCATCGACAACAATTAGACCCAGATTTTTAAAGGGAAGGAATAAGGATGAACGCGCACCAATTACAATTTGCGCCTTCGGTTTTTCTGCCAGTACATTTTTCCAAACCTCAACCCTTTCGTTAACTGAAAATTTAGAATGGTAAACCGAAATCTTTTCCCCAAAATATTTTTGAAGCCTTACAATTAACTGTGTGGTTAGGGCAATTTCAGGAAGCATATACAATACCTGTTTTCCCGAATTTATTATTTCTTCAATAAGCCGAACATAGATTTCGGTTTTTCCGCTACTTGTTACCCCGTGAAGCAAAACCACCGCATTGGTTTCAAAGGAAGTTTTTATTTCGCCATAGGCTACTTTCTGGGGTTCATTGAGGGTTTTTATATCTGTTGACGCATCGCCCGTAAATTCTACCCTGTCATGCTGAATATGGTATTCTTCCAAGATTTGCTTATCGATCAACGCTTTTAAGGTGCCGGCAGATGCTTCGCTCTTTTTTTGGAGCATGGCCGCGCTGATGGGTTTTTTGGTTTGGCTGCTCAACATAAAAAGGTGCATAAGCACATCGCGCTGTTTTGGGGCACGATTTAAGCTATCTAACAGATCCCGCAATTTGTCTTCTGAAGTATAGGGAGCGGCAAGTTTTATATAACGCCTTACTTTTGGGGTGTACTGTTCGTAGACCGTTTCTTCTACTTCAATTATATTCTTATCGAGCAATTTCTGGATTACTGAAACAATGTTCCGTTTATCCAAAATGGAGCGCGCATCGTTAATATGAAGGGAAGATTGGTGCTGTAACGCTTCATATAGAACAAATTCTTCATCGCTCAACGAAGTTTCATCATATTCACTGGGAATAAGTTTTATTATTGTTTCACTTTCAAGCAAAAATGCGCTCGGCAAGGCTGCCTTTATTACTTCGCCCAATGAACACATATAATAATTGGCAAGCCATTCCCAATGCTGAAGTTGAAGGGTGGTAATTATAGGCGTTTCATCCAAAATATGATCAATGGGTTTGGTTTCATAGCCCACAGGCGCTTGGTCATGCACCTGGTATACAATACCCGTATATACTTTAGATTTCCCGAATGGAATTGCCACGCGCATTCCAGGTTTAAGAAATGCAGCCTCGTCCTTGTTCACACTGTAAGTGAAAGTTTGCTTAAGCGGAATGGGAAGAATGACGTCTATATAATACAATGAAATAATATTTTTAATTGAATTATTCTAATTCTCAATTCTAATAAAAAAGCCACCAAAATTGGTGGCTTAAAGATACAATCTTTATAAATTTTAATTTACGCGTGTCCAGGTTTGTGTTCTTCCCAAAAGAGAAAATCCTATATAACCGCGAACATCCAGTTTGTTGGGCCCGTCAAGTTCAATATAGCATTTGTAGACCTTGCCATTGTTAGGATCCATAATAGTACCGTCATTATATTCATCGCCGTCTTTTTCAAGATTTTTGATGATTACCAAACCTAAAATTGGCTTTCCCTTATCGGCGCCAGGGCATTCGGTGCAGGTGGCATCTTTTTTAGCAGGATTTAAAATCTCTACTACTTTGCCATAAATCTTGCCGTTGTTCTTGTAAATTTCTACGATAGATTTGGCTTCGCCAGTTTCATCATCCATAGTTTTCCATTTCCCGATTACATCCTGAGCTGAGGCAGAAATTACCGTTAACGCAATAAGTGAGAAGGTTAAAAGTATTTTTTTCATAAATTAAAATTTTAGATTTAGTATTAAAGTTTTTCTCTTAATCGCTTGATTGAAACATTCAATTCAAAACCAAGCAATAATAGGTTTGAGTTAATCCAAATATATAACATCAAAATCAATAGTGCACCAATGGAACCGTATAACTCGTTATAATTTGAAAAGTTGTTGATATAGACTCCAAAAAAATATGTTGTTAAAACAAAAAGTATAGTTGTAGTTAACGCACCAACCGAAAAAAACCGGGAAGACTTACCTTCCTTGGTTCCGTAATAATATAGGGTTGCTATAATTATATATATCATTACCAAAAAAACGACAAACTGGAAGAACGATACCCAAAAAAGATTATCATCTATATAAGCCCTACTCTGCAGGTTTTTGATTATGAATTCTCCATAAAGGATTATCCCTACTGAAGTTAACAACAACAATGCCAAGAAAATAGATACGAACAAGGCAACCATATACTGTCTAAAAAAACTGCGGTTTATTGTTACGTGAAACGAGTATTCAAAAGCACTGAAAATAGCATTTACGCCATTTGTAGATAAAAAGATGGATAGAAAAAAAACAAACGATAATAATCCTGCTCTAGGGTTTACGGCAATATCTGCAATTATAGGGTAAAAAAATTGCGTTGTTTGGGCAGGCAATAAGGCTTCAATAAATATTAAAAATCTGGTTTGAAAACCATCTATTGGGATTACCGGAATTAAATTCAACAATAACAATAAAAACGGAAATAGCGCTAGAAAAAAACTGTAGGCAATAGAGCTTGCACGAAAAGAAAAGGTTCCTTTTAAAATACCAGTTCCATAAATATCGAGCAAATGGTACAAAGAAAACTCGCCCATTCCGGGAAGTTTTATTTTTTTGCTGATGCGTACCAGATCCCGAATTACAGGAATATTAATCTCCTTTTCTTCCTCTTGGCTCATTTTACGGCTTTTAAGCTAAGATCCATATTGTAAACCGAATGCGTCAGTGCCCCACTTGAAATAAAATCGACGCCACAAGCTGCGTATTTTCCGGCAGTTTCGAGCGTTATCCCACCGCTAGATTCGGTAAGACATTTACCGTTAATCAAAGAAACTGCCTTGCGCGTATCTTCATAATTAAAATTGTCTATCAAAATTCTATAAATGCCCTGGCTTGCCAGAATTTCTTTAATTTCCTCCAGATTTCGGGCTTCTACAATAATTTTTAGATCCAGATGATTGGTTTTGAGATAATCTTTTGTTTTCTGGATTGCTTTTGTAATTCCGCCACAGAAATCTATATGGTTGTCTTTAAGCATCACCATATCGTATAATGCGAATCGATGATTTTCGCCACCGCCAATTTTTACTGCCCATTTTTCCAAAGCTCGTATTCCGGGAGTTGTTTTACGGGTGTCCAAAATTTTTGTATTGGTTCCTTCAAGCAACTTTACATACGCATTGGTTTTAGTGGCTATAGCGCTCATGCGTTGCATGGCGTTCAGCACTAATCTTTCCGACTTCAAAATAGACTGCGAAAGACCCGTTACATAAAAAGCCACATCGCCATATTTTACAGGGCTGCCGTCTTTAATTTTTATATCTAGCGTTAAACCGGGATCTACAAATTCAAAAACTTGGCGGGCAAATTCAACACCAGCAAGTATGCCTTCATCTTTTACCAAAAGTTTTGCTGAACCTCTGGCATCTTCCGAGATACAGGCTAACGAACTGTGGTCGCCATCGCCTACATCTTCTCGAATAG
>CAXBDO010000274.1:0-3677 GCA_963974165.1 uncultured Aequorivita sp. | reverse complement strand
AATCGTTATGTACCACAATCCCATTTTTAATAACTATCATTTGCGGACTTTCATGTGGCACTTTAAAGCGGGCCGCAATTTCATTTGAAATATCACGGTTCTGCAATAAATCCAAGAAATATAATTTTAGCTGGTCGTCATTAAGCTTGTAACTTTTTTCGAACATTTTTAGTACTCCCCTGCTAATTCCGCAGCGGGTAGAATGTTTAAAAATAGCCACTGGCTTGGTTTTAGACTGTTCTACCAATTCATCTAACTGTTCCATTTTTCCCAGAACGTGCCAAGGGGTTTCTACTATTTCTTCCTTAGCCAAATCTGGCGCCGATTTAAATTTATCAAAAAATCCCATAAAATTATTGTTTCTTCAAAACTACGGGTTTCAGGACGATTTTATTCTAAAAGAAATGATAAAGTAGGAAAGCGTTAAAACAGTCATAATGTCTGCTGTTTTAGGCCGTTAAGCAGACATTTTGTCTTAATTTTAAAATGGCTCTGAATTTGAAATGCACAAACCACAACTTTTGAACAACAAACTTATTTATATGAACTTCAATAATTTTACAATAAAAAGCCAAGAGGCCATCCAGCAAGCGCAGCAAATTGCGCAGGGCTTTGGCCATCAGCAGATAGAAAACGAACATATACTCAAAGCTATTTTTGAGGTAGATGAAAATGTAGTTCCTTTCATTTTAAAGAAACTAAACGTAAATCTCGTAACCCTAAAACAGATTTTAGACAAGCAGTTGGAAAGCTTTCCGAAGGTTTCCGGCGGCGATATTATGCTTTCGCGAGACGCCAATAAAAGCGTGCTCGAGGCTAGCAATCTTGCAAAAAAGATGGGCGACGAATACGTTTCCATCGAGCATTTGTTATTGGCAATATTAAATTCAAAAAGTGCAATTGCACAGAGCTTAAAAGACCAAGGCGTTACGGAAAAAGGCATGAAAGCGGCAATTCAAGAATTGCGTGGAGGTGAAAATGTTACCTCACAGAGTGCTGAGGAAACCTATAATTCGTTAAACAAATATGCGAAAAACCTCAACCAACTTGCCCGCGATGGCAAATTGGATCCCGTTATTGGGCGCGATGAGGAAATTAGAAGAATTCTTCAAATTCTTTCCCGAAGAACAAAAAACAACCCAATGTTGGTTGGTGAACCTGGAACCGGTAAAACCGCAATTGCAGAAGGTTTGGCCCATAGAATTGTAGATGGCGATGTGCCCGACAACTTAAAATCGAAGGAAATTTATTCTTTAGACATGGGTGCATTAATTGCCGGTGCAAAGTATAAAGGAGAATTCGAGGAGCGCTTAAAGGCAGTTATTAAAGAAGTAACTTCGAGCGAAGGCGATATTGTGCTCTTTATTGACGAAATACACACCCTAGTTGGAGCCGGTGGCGGACAAGGCGCAATGGATGCTGCAAATATTTTAAAGCCAGCCTTGGCCCGCGGAGAACTTCGCGCAATCGGGGCGACCACTTTAGATGAATATCAAAAATATTTTGAAAAGGATAAAGCATTGGAGCGTCGTTTCCAAAAGGTGATTGTAGACGAGCCCGATACTGAAAGCGCTATTTCTATTTTAAGGGGAATCAAGGAAAAATACGAAACACACCATAAAGTCCGAATTAAGGACGAAGCAATTATTGCAGCCGTTGAACTTTCCGAACGATACATTACAAATAGATTTCTTCCAGATAAAGCTATTGACTTAATGGATGAAGCTGCTTCAAAATTAAGGATGGAAATCAATTCAAAACCCGAAGAATTGGATGTTTTGGATAGAAAAATAATGCAGCTTGAAATTGAAATTGAAGCCATAAAAAGGGAAAAGGATGAAACAAAGCTGAAATCGCTTCACGCCGATCTTGCAAATTTAAAGGAAGAGCGCAATGAATTAAATGCCAAATGGCAAAGCGAAAAAGAGGTTGTAGACAATATTCAAAACTTAAAAACCCAGATCGAAGATTATAAACTTGAAGCCGAACGGGCCGAACGCGATGGCGATTTTGGAAAAGTTGCAGAACTTCGCTATGGAAAAATAAAAGATGCCCAAGCTTCATTAAGTGAATTAGAGACCCAACTGGCAGAAAACGACGAAGGAACTTCTATGATAAAAGAAGAAGTAACCCGCGAAGATATTGCCGAAGTTGTAGCAAAATGGACGGGAATACCCGTAACAAAAATGCTGCAGAGCGATCGCGAAAAGCTTTTGACGTTGGAGGATCACCTCCACAAACGTGTGGTTGGGCAATTTGAGGCAATTACTGCGGTGAGTGACGCCATTCGCCGTAGCCGCGCAGGTTTACAGGATGAGAAAAAACCTATTGGAAGTTTTCTTTTCCTTGGAACAACGGGCGTGGGTAAAACCGAACTTGCCAAAGCCTTGGCCGAATATTTATTCGATGATGAAAATGCCATGACCCGGATTGATATGAGCGAATATCAAGAGCGCCACAGCGTAAGCCGTTTGGTAGGCGCACCTCCAGGATATGTAGGTTATGATGAAGGCGGACAATTAACTGAAGCGGTTCGCAGAAAACCTTATAGTGTTGTCTTATTGGACGAAATTGAAAAAGCGCACCCCGATACTTTCAATATTTTATTGCAGGTTTTGGACGAGGGCCGATTGACGGACAACAAAGGCCGGGTGGCAGATTTTAAAAACACGATTATTGTAATGACCAGTAATATGGGCAGCCAAATAATCCAAGAGCGCTTTGAAGCCGTAAAAGATCCAGATACCGCCATGGAAGGTGCCAAGATTGAAGTTCTTGCACTATTAAAACAAACTGTGCGACCAGAGTTTTTGAACCGTATAGACGATATTATAATGTTTACACCGCTTTCAAAGACTGATATCCATAAAATTGTAGCATTGCAATTAAAAGGTGTGTCAAAAATGCTGATGAAACAGAATATTGTTTTAGATGCTACGCCAGAAGCTATAACTTATCTTTCTGAGAAAGGTTTTGATCCGCAATATGGTGCAAGACCTGTAAAAAGAGTAATACAGCGCGAAGTACTTAATGAACTGAGTAAGGAAATCCTTGCCGGAAAAATAACAACCGACAGTATTATATTATTAGATAGTTTTAATGATGCGCTGGTTTTTAGAAACCAAGAAGATTTAGTTGAGTAAGTTAATTTTTTAGTTAGTTAGATTGAAATATCCCTAAGCATTTGCTTGGGGGTTTTTGTGTTTAGTCGTTTTCATATTCTCAATATGCTGCCGAGGCATCTACTCTTTTCACCCATTCATTCCACAAAGTATCATACTCTTTTAAAGTTCCTTTTGGAGAAATATAATAGATGTGACCTTTTCTTTTTTCATCAAATTTATATGTTACGGCCTCCAATTGCCACTTTTGAATAATGTTAATATCGAGGTTTCTCGATATTTCATCAATACTTCTTGGATAGCGACCAGTTTTGTTTCCAAAATCGTTTATTCCTATCTCTATTTTTTCCCCTAAACCTTGTAGTTGTGATTCTAATGTAACAAACACTAACGAGAATACGGTAATATAGACTACACCCAGCAATGCAATATAGTTACAAATTTGCGTTATAGCTGGATCAAAAATCCTCCATCTAGCTTCTAAACTTGCAATAGCCGTAGGTATCATTACCGCCCCTATTATCCATAAATAATAAAAGGAAGCATAAACTAAAA
>CAXBDO010000273.1:0-3698 GCA_963974165.1 uncultured Aequorivita sp. | reverse complement strand
AAATCATACCGAAAATTTCTTCCTTATGGGTATGAGGTGGTTCGTGAAAACGTACTTTCACCGGGCACGCTTTCATTGGAACGGCATAGATTATTTTGGCTGTATCTTAAAAACGAAACCGGTTTTTTCACCGAAAATATAAAGGTGCTCCATTTCGCTCCAGAGCAGGCGTTTTATAAAAAATTCAGAAAAATGAAAAATCTGGATTATACAACAACAGATTTAAATTCGCCAATTGCCGATGTAAAGGCCGATATCTGCAATTTACCGTTTGAAGACAATGAATTTGATTTTATAATCTGCAACCACGTTTTGGAACACATCCCAAACGATACAAAAGCAATGCAGGAAATATATAGGGTTTTAGCACCAGGCGGCACTGCAATTCTTCAAATTCCGTACAAGGCAAGTTTGGATAAAACTTTTGAGAACGACAGTATAACCGATCCAAAAGAACGCGCCCAAATTTTTGGACAATACGACCACGTACGGGTTTATGGAATGGACTATTTTACCAAATTAGAAAGCATCGGTTTTAAGGTAGATGCTGTAGATTACACTAAAACACTTTCTTCTCAGGAAGTTGATAAATACAGATTGCCGAAAGGAGAATTAATCCCCGTTTGCAAAAAATTAATTTCCTAAACGCCTTTTAAATCCTTCGGTCATAAAGACCTGATGACTTTTAAGTGAATCATTAAAAGTTAAGTATGCATCTACGTCTGGAAGACTTTTCAATAATTCTTTCGATTTTTCTAGTCCTAAAGCCATAAATGAAGTGGCATAAGCATCTGCTACCGCGCAGGTAGGCGCAACAACAGTTGCACTGGTAACATCGCTCTTTTCGGCAGAACCTGTTAGCGGATTTAGCGTGTGCACATAGTTTTTTCCCGTTGCGGAATCTATTCTGAACTTTCGGTAATTTCCGGAAGAAGCCATAGCTTCATTCTTTAATTTAACGGTAGCCTCAAAACTTCGGTTCTGCAATTCAGAATCTACGGTTTCAATACCAACAATCCATCGTTTATTTTGAAGGCGGTTTTCGCCCTTTGTAAGAATTTCACCTCCTAATTCTATCAAATAATCGGTTACTCCCTTAGATTCCAAATAACGGCCAATACAGTCAATTCCGTAGCCTTTGGCAATAGCATTAAAGTCGAAATAAATCTGCGGAAATTCTTTGGAAACAGTGCCGTCATTATTAATTTTCACCTTATTGAAACCTACATAATTCATTAAGGAATCTAAAGTGGCGCTATCTATATTTTTTAACGGTTTTACATCGCCAAAACCATAGGCATTGCGCAACACGCCAATTGTAGGATCAAAATAGCCATTTGTATTTTTATGCACTTCAGAAGAAATTTCAAAAACCTCTTTAAATATAGCGTCCACCACGACTGTAGAATCGCCCTGATTTACCTTTGAAATATCGCTGGATGGTATATACGTGCTCACCGAATGGTTTACGGCATCAATAACAGAGTCCAAACCCTTCTTAAAATCTACATCCCGTTCAGAATATAATTGGATATTATAGGTGGTGCCGAAGGCTTCGCCCTGTAAATAAATGGGTGCAGATTGTTCGTTTTCACAAAAAACAAAAAGCAATAATAGCGGTATTAAGAATAGTTTTTTCATAATATTTCCTGTAGCCCTTTATAAACCACGGTGTAAGCTTCATCTTTTAAAACTGGTTGGCCATAATCACTACCATGGCCAAGACCAACACCAGCATAGTAGGTTTTTGCCTCAAATTTTTCGGCATGGTCTTTAATAGTCTGCATAAAAAGTGGATCGTAGGCATGTGCGTCCTGCGGATATGAAATGGCGCGCACAATAATAAAATGAAGAATTTTATCTTTCAGCGCAACAAATTGTGGATCGCGCTTTAATCTTGAATTGACTCCTAAAAATTCAAAACCGTCTGCCTCTAGCTGTTTGCCCACGATGTTCATCGCGAGGTTGTGCAGTTCCTGTTTGGTAAGTTTCTCGCTCATAAGTGGCTTCAAAATTACAAATAATTGAATGCATTTTTTAAAATTGTTGCACATAAAAAAACCGCTTCATTAAAATGAAACGGTTTGAATTTTATTATAAACTTTAATGTTTAGCCTCCGAAATCGTCAAAACGGATATTCTCGTCCGGAATTCCAAAGTCTTCACCCATTTTCTGAACAGCTTGGTTCATTAATGGAGGTCCACAGAAATAAAGCTCGATATCTTCTGGAGATTCATGGTGGTTTAAATAGTTGTCTATTACCACTTGGTGGATAAAGCCAACAAAACCATCGCCAGTTTCATCGTGAATATCTTTTTTAACTTTCCAGTTATCTTCTTCGGCCGGTTCACTTAAGGCCAAATAGAATTTAAAGTTCGGGAATTCGCGTTCCAATTCGTTGAAGTGTTCCAAATAGAATAATTCCCTTTTAGAACGCCCACCGTACCAATACGTAACTTTTCTTCCAGTTTTAAGGGTTTTGAAAAGGTGATATAGGTGCGAACGCATTGGCGCCATTCCAGCTCCACCCCCTACATAAAGCATTTCTGCATCTGAAGGGTTAATAAAGAATTCGCCATAAGGTCCTGAAATAACAACCTTATCTCCTTTTTTACAATTGAAGATGTAAGAAGATGCAATTCCTGGATTTACATCCATCCAACCGCCTTTTGCACGGTCGAAGGGTGGTGTTGCAATACGAACATTCAACATAATTTCGCGTCCCTCGGCAGGATAAGAAGCCATTGAGTAAGCTCTTTCAACCGTTTCTGGGTTTTTCATTACAAGGGGCCAAAGTTTAAACTTGTCCCACTCTTCCTGAAATTTATCTGGTCTATCGTGTTCTTCAGGATGCGCGGTAATATCCATATCTTCAAACTTCACCTCGCAAGGTGGAATTTCAATCTGTATGTAACCCCCAGCTTTGTAGTTCATGTCTTCTGGAATTTCAACTACAAATTCCTTTATAAAAGAAGCTACGTTATAGTTTCTAACAACTGTACCATCCCATTTTTTAATCCCGAAAACTTCTTCAGGAATGGTGATGTTCATGTCTTGTTTTACTTTCACTTGGCAAGAAAGGCGTGCGCCTTCTTTTAATTCCTTACGTGTAAAGTGCGGAGTTTCGGTAGGCAATGCTTCCCCACCACCAGAAAGTACGTGGCATTCGCACTGAATACAGGTTCCTCCACCACCACAGGCAGATGGAAGAAAAATCTTCTCGCCCCCAAGGGTAGATAAAAGCGTACCGCCACTTTCAACTTCAATTACTTTTTCATCATTGATTGTAATTTTTACCGGGCCAGAAGGCGATAGTTTTTGTTTGGTAAAAAGTAATAATGAAACCAATAGTAGGGTCAAGATCAAAAAGGCGATAACCGTTACTATAATAACTCCTAATGTACTTACTGCTAAAAACATATTATTGCTTCGTTATAGTTGAAACTTCAACCGTATTCTCGGTTTCTATATTTTCTTGTTGAATATCGTCAGAATGAATTCCGATATTTTCTGGTTTCCCGTCCAATGAAGGAGTTTCTTCGTCGCCACCTGTTAACATTCCACCAAAACTCATAAAGCCAATAGCCATTAAGCCGGTAATGATGAAGGTAATTCCCAATCCTCTTAAAGGCGCTGGAACGTTAGAGTAACGTATTTTTTCGCGAATGGCAGCAATAGCAAGAATGGCTAAAAACCA
>CAXBDO010000272.1:0-3699 GCA_963974165.1 uncultured Aequorivita sp. | reverse complement strand
GTTAGACGTTAGACGTTAGACGTTAGACGTTAGACGTTAGACGTTAGACGTTAGAAAACTAAAAAACCACAACATATGTTGCGGTTTTTTAGTTTTCTTTAATCTTTAGTTTTTCTTTTAAACTTGTTTCACTTATACTTGAACCTTTTTAGTCGTGGTTCGTGATTCGTGGTTCTCTTTGCTCTTGATTCATTTCAAAAAACTCTGTAATGCCAACTCATAACTCTGCAGTCCAAAACCAACGATTACTCCTTTCGCATTTGGTGAAATATAACTTTTATGTCTAAAATCTTCCCTTGAAAAGGTATTGGAAATATGGACTTCAACAACGGGTGTAGATATTGCCCTAACGGCATCTGCAATTCCCACGGAAGTATGGGTGTATGCGGCAGCGTTAAGGATAATTCCATCAACACTATAGCCGTTTTCTTGAAGCTTATCTATAAGTTCCCCTTCTATATTCGATTGAAATTGGGATAATTCAATTTTAGGATATTTTTGCTGCAACTTTTCAAAAAATTCGTTGAAGGTTTCATCTCCATAGATGTCGTTTTCACGTTTACCGAGAAGGTTTAGGTTGGGACCGTTAATGATTATTATTTTCATACCGTAAATATAAAATAAAAAAAGACGAGGGTTTGTCCTCGCCTTTTAAAGATACCTTGATTTATTTTATAATGAAAACTCCACTCCTCCATTTACTGAACTAAAAGTAGCTCCGTCCATAGAAACGCCGGAATACGAAAGAATAACTCCAACATTTCCGAAGCTGTAACCCACTTTTGGTCTATAGAAAAAGCCACCGTCATTTCCATCTGGGCTTATGCCAATTCCATAACCAAGATCTGCCCCGAAGAAAAATTCATCAAGTGAAAATCTTGCGGAACCTCCAATTGGAAGAAATAAGGCATCCTCAATTTCATAGGTAATTCCTAAAATGGTCTCGTCGCTACCGTTATAATACAATAAACTTGCCATGGGCCCTACGTGGAAGGCTTCATTTACTTCAATTAAATAAGTAAGGTCCAACTGCGCTCCAAAACCGTAGCCGTCAGAAAAGTCGCCCACGGGAAGCGCACCACTTACACCTAATTTAAAATTTTGGGCTTGGGCCGTTGTAAAGGCCAGAAACAATACCGTTGTAAATAATAAGAGTTTTTTCATAACTTAAATGTTTAAAGATTAGCTACTTAAAAATATAACAAATAATTTAATAAATGTAAGTCTGCAATTAATTATTAATAATTAATTAAATCTTATTCAACAACTTATACGTTCAGAGGCTTAGGATAAGTGAATTTTTAAAAATCTTAATATGCTAAAGACTATCAATAAAAAAGGCCACTCTTAATAGAATGGCCTTTTTATTGAATTTTATTTCATTTATAGAAATGAATATCCTAGAGCAATGGAATATACATTATTGTAGTTTTTGCCTTCAAAATCTTTAAAAACATCAGAGAATCCGAAATTATAACGGGCATCCAAACGAACTCCAAATGGAAAATCGTAACCTGCACCTACAATACCTGAAACATCAGATTTTTCGGCTGCCCTTATGTCTCCAAAAACGCCAGTAATTTTATCGTCTACAATAAAACCAAACTGGGGACCAGCCTGAATGTTAAGACCTTGAACGAGGTAATATTTTAATACAACGGGCACGTTTACATAGGTTAAATCAAATTCACCAGCATCAAATTCGGCGCCCTGTTGCGAGTACAATAAATCTGCCTGCAAACCTACTTTCTCCGATAATTTTAAACCAGCAAAAATACCTGCCTGAAATCCAGTTTTGCTGGATAAATCGTCAACATCTGAAATGTTGGCAAAGTTTGCTCCGGCCTTGATACCAAGATCAATTTCCTGTGAAATTGCCGTTGAACTTATAAATAAAATAGTAACTGCTACAATTAACTTTTTCATAATTATTTGATTTTTGGGTTTTATACTTTAACACAAATATACTTTTAATCTTATTCCTTAAAATACATTTAGTTTTTTGTTAACTATTGTTTTTAGTGGTAATATAGCGCTATGAAGTGGCAACAAAGCTTAAAGGATTACCAAAATTACCTGCGTTTGGAACGGGGTCTTTCGCAAAATTCTATCCTTAATTATTCTTTGGATATTAAGAAATTGTATCGCTGGTTAGAAACGAACCAGATTGAAGTCTCCCCTCTTTCCATTACCGAGGAAACCCTACAACAATTTATTTATGAAATTGCCAAAACTGTAAATCCACGTACCCAAAGTCGGGTAATTTCTGGCCTGAAAGGATTCTTTAATTATTTGATTTTTGAAGATTATCGAAAAACGAATCCGCTGGAGCTTATAGATGCGCCTCGTTTGGGGCGAAAATTACCTGATACGCTCGCGCTCGAGGAAATTGATGCCATTATTAATACAATAGATTTAAGCAATAAACAGGGCGAACGCAATCGCGCTATTATTGAAACCCTGTATGGCTGCGGTCTAAGGGTTTCGGAGCTTACCAATTTAAAAATTTCAGATCTTTATTTCGATGAAGGATTTATAAAGGTAACTGGCAAAGGCGATAAACAGCGTTTAGTGCCCATTGGCCCTACTACTGAAAAGTATATTACTATTTATAGGAAAGAAATTAGGGTTCACCAACATATTGATCCTTCTGCGAAGGACACCTTATTCCTTAACCAACATGGTCGCCAATTAACGCGAGCTATGATATTTACTATTGTAAAACGTCTGGCAGAAAAAGCTGGGATACAGAAAACAATTAGTCCGCATACCTTCAGGCATTCATTTGCTACCCATCTGCTGGAAAACGGAGCCGATCTTCGAGCGATTCAGCAAATGCTGGGGCACGAAAGTATAACCACTACAGAAATTTATACCCATATAGACCGCAAACATTTGGCAGAGGTGATTAATAGGTTTCACCCAAGGAAATAGTGTAAAATTTAAAGTTGAAGAGTTTAAGGATTATATTTTCTAAACTTTTAAACCTCTAAACTCATCTGGATTCGGTTAAAAAAATCCCAAACTTATCGTTCTGTTTTCCACTTTATAGTTGGTTTTGTATTTTGAAAAGAAAAAATTTAAAACCAATTATTATGAAGACATTAAAATTTAGTAATGGAGATATAATGCACGCAATCGGGCTCGGAACCTGGAAGGCAACCGGTGGCGATGTAAAACAAGCTGTAAAGGATGCCTTACACGCCGGATACAGACATATAGATACTGCTGCCGCCTATGGAAATGAAGAAGCTATTGGGGAAGCGCTGGCAGAAATTTTTGCAGAAGGAAAAATTTTTAGGGAAGATGTGTGGATTACCTCTAAGTTATGGAATGATAGCCACGCTGAAGGCCAAGTAATTCCGGCACTCGAGGATTCTCTTAAAAAATTGAAGTTAGAATACTTAGATTTATATTTAATTCATTGGCCGGTTGCATTCCGAAATGGGATTGATCACCCTAAAAAGCCCGATGATTACTTAACTCCTGAAGAAGCACCCATTATTGAAACTTGGCAACAAATGGAAAAAGCGAAAAATGATGGACTAGCAAGGCATATTGGCGTTTCAAACTTCAGCGAAAAGAAATTAAAGGACTTGATTTCGAAAGCAACTATAAAACCTGAAATGAACCAAGTAGAGCTCCACCCCTTGTTACAACAGGAATCATTACTGAAATTTTGTAAAAGCGAAAATATTC
>CAXBDO010000271.1:0-3706 GCA_963974165.1 uncultured Aequorivita sp. | reverse complement strand
AAGTTCTGGATGCTATGCCACAGTTGTCTGTAGAGCCGTTATCAATATCAGCTGCAGTAATTGTAGCTGTACCTGTAACTGGGTCTAAATCTATAGTGATATTTTGGCACATTGCCACAGGGTTTTGGTTATCCACAACCGTAACTATAAAATTACAGGATGAGGTATTGCCATCACTATCTGTAACCGCCATTGTTACTGTTGTATTACCCACTGGGAAGGTGCTTCCACTAGGAGGTGAGGCAACAATACTACTGGAAATGTTTCCATCTTCCACATCAAAAGCTGCGCCTGAAAAGTTAACAACGGCACCACAAGTTCCTGGAGCGTTGTTGGCAGTTATATTTGAAGGGCAAGCAATTGTTGGTGCATTGCCAATAATAGGAAATCCAGCAACATTAAGTTGAAAGGGTCCAGTATCCCCACTGAAACCTTGAACTAAAACATAATAGGTAGTTCCTGGAGTGGTGTTGAATTGTACTCTGCTTTGCAGACCACAAAAGTCGTCATTACCGATAATACATACTAAACCTCCACAGCTTCCGCTATATACATTTATTTTAGAATCATAAGTAGTAATAGAACATAAATCTAAAGTTACAGTAGAGCCTACTCCACTGTTATCTGTAAACTTATACCAAACACCCGGAGCCGAAATTGAAGTACCACAAACTGGTGCCGCATCTAATGATGCATATATGGTAGTGCCATTTATGGGGCCATTTCCTGGAATTGTAATCGCGTTCGCGCATAAATCGTTGGGTGGTGCAGCTTCCGCATCAATTTTGATGGCGAAATTATTTATAACTCCACCAAAAGCTCGAGCACAGCCATTATTTCCTGCGGTGCTACCACATCTTTGAACCACACTGTTTGGACCTTCACCAGGAGGTTGTGATCCTATAACAACGCCTTCGTTCAATACCCAGTAAACATCATTTCTGCTAGCGTTTAAAGCAACAGAAAGTTGATTGTCGGTTTCCGAATAAATATTTACATTAGGTAAGGTAAAGACAACCGTATAAAGAAATCCTAATGGGCCTGGAGTTACTGTTTGGGTAACGGAAGAAGCAGGAATTAATGTTCCAGGGCCGCTGCCACAGGCTCCTGTTGCGCCATTAGTAGTACAGTCAGTATAAATACGCAGTGTTAAATTGTAAGGAGCAGCAGATGAAATGTTAAATACGTCTACCGAAACAGTTTGTAAAACCCGGTTGGTTCCAGCCAAAACAATGGCGTCTGCCATAGAAGTGTTCGGGCCATTTGCGGCAGAAGTTATTTCTGCACCAGTAGTACCAGTATGGCTGGTTTCATAAATAGTCGCAACAGCTCGAGACTGTGTGCTATGGATTCGTGAGGACGCATCACGAATTCCGGTGGCTAATCTTTCCTCCTGAGCCTGAGCGAAAAATAGGGCGCAGAAGGTAAGAAGCCAGAAAAAAGTAATTTTTTTCATAATTGAAATGATTTTATAGTTTCGTCATTAAAAGTATGTTAAAATCTCTTAATTTATATTGTTGTTTATAAGTTTTTATGTTAAATATTGAGAATATTTTAATTATGTTAAATACCGTCTGAAGCCCAATAAAAAAGCCATTACTGAATTTTCAGTAATGGCTTTTTTAAAATATATTTAACTTATGGATTACTTAATCATCTCATAACTACGTTTTATAAATGCTGTAAGTTCCTCGCCTTTCAATAGGTTTTTGCTCAATCGCGCCAAATCTAGAGCCTGGCTAACCAAACGTTCCTTTTTCTTATCGGTTTTGGTGTTAAGGATTTCTCCAACCAATTCGTGATTGGTATTTACAATCAAATTGTACATTTCGGGGAAACCTCCCATTCCAAACATACCGCCACCACCACCGGTTTTCTGCATATCTTTCATTCTACGCATAAATTCTGGCTCGGTTATTATAAACGGATTGGCAGAACTATCTAAAGCTTCCAATTGCACGCTGAATTTTTCCTTCGGAATAACGCCTTCAAGGAATGATTTTAAACTCTCCTTTTCTTCATCAGAAAGTTTCGAAATCTGTTCATCATCTTTTTTGATAAGGTTTTCAACATGGTCGCTATCTACGCGCACAAATGAAATTTTCTCTTCACTTCCTTCTATTTTCTGAAGTAAATGCGCAACGATAGGGGAGTCCAGAAGTAATACCTCATAACCTTTTTCCTTAGCTGCTTCAATATAACTGTGCTGCTCTTCTTTATTTGATGCGTAAAGAATTACAGTGTTACCATCCTTATCGGTTTGGGCATCCTTTATTTTTTCCTTTAATTCAGAAAAAGTATAGAAAGTATTATCTACGGTAGGATAAAGCGCAAAATTTTTAGACTTTTCGAAGAATTTATCTTCGGTTAGCATACCGTATTCAATTACAATCTTAATATCGTTCCATTTCTTTTCAAAACCTTCGCGGTCGTTGTTGAAAAGGCTTTTCAGCTTATCGGCAACTTTACGGGTAATGTAGCTCGAAATCTTTTTCACAGCGCCATCGGCCTGTAAGTAACTACGCGAAACATTCAATGGAATATCTGGGCTATCAATAACCCCACGCAACATTGTTAAGAATTCCGGTACAATTCCTTCCACATTATCTGTTACGAAAACCTGGTTTTGGTATAGTTGGATTTTATCCTTTTGAATGCTCATATCATTGCTCATCTTCGGGAAATAAAGAATTCCCGTAAGATTAAATGGATAGTCTACATTTAAATGGATGTGGAAAAGTGGCTCCTCAAATTGCATAGGGTACAATTCGCGGTAGAAAGATTTGTAATCTTTGTCTTCCAGTTCCGTTGGCTGCTTGGTCCAAGCTGGATTAGGATTGTTTATAATGTTATCAACCTCTGCGGTTGGGGCTTCATCATCTTCTTTTGCACCTTCTGGCTTTGGAAGGGTTTCAGTGCGGGTTCCAAATTTAATTGGAATTGGCATAAACTTGTTATACTTCACCAATAGCTCGGAAATGCGATTTTCTTCCAAAAATTCGGTAGAATCATCTGCAATATGAAGTATAATCTCAGTCCCTCTTTCTTTTTTATCTGCCTCTTCTATAGAAAACTCTGGCGAACCGTCGCAAGACCAATGTACCGCAGGTTCATCTTTATAACTTTTTGTAATAATTTCAACTTTTTTGGCAACCATAAAAGCTGAGTAAAAACCAAGACCGAAATGCCCAATAATACCGGCATCCTTTCCGTTTTTATCCTTGTATTTTTCAATAAATTCTTCGGCACCTGAAAAAGCGATTTCATTAATATACTTTTCCACTTCGTCTTTCGTCATCCCAATTCCTTGGTCTATAATGCGAAGCTGCTTTTTCTTTTTATCCAACTTAACCTCAATTACAGGCTCACCGTATTCTACGCCCTCAGCTTCGCCAATGTTGGCCAAATGCTTCATTTTTAAAGTTGCGTCTGTAGCGTTCGATATTAACTCACGAAGAAATATTTCGTGATCGCTGTACAAAAACTTTTTGATCAGTGGGAAAATATTGTCCACCGATACATTAATAGTTCCTTTGCTCATTTTGAATATATTTTATTGTTATTTTTTATTTCCATTCATTATAGTCAAAGAAAGTACCAATAGATATATTGCTGACACCTTGTCACGGAAAAAAATTGGAAGCTTTTATATTTTAGGATAGTTAAATAGAAAAGAGGAAGAAGTCAAAGCCGAAAATATTCAATT
>CAXBDO010000270.1:0-3720 GCA_963974165.1 uncultured Aequorivita sp. | reverse complement strand
GGAGTGCCAATGGCTATTAGTTTTTTTACTGCTTTATTAATTGGTTTTACGGCTTGGGGGTTGAGTGATAATTTTGGAGCCTTTATTTCAAAAATTTGGTTCTGGGAATGGGGTGCCGAAACTTTCAGAACTATCAGCGACTTTATTGGGGCACTAATCATTATTGCTTTCGGCTTAATTATTTACCGTCACCTTGTAATGGCGCTAAGCGCACCATTTATGAGTCCGGTTTCAGAAAAAATTGAAAAGCATCTTTTTGGCACCAACCATTCGCACCGAAATACTTCAAACGCAGCACAGCTTTGGCGCGGCGTGCGAATAAATATTCGGAATTTGGTGCGGGAATTACTTCTTACCATTCCAATAATTTTGATTGGGTTTATACCGGTTGTTGGAATTGTATCTTCGGTACTTTTGTTTCTTGTACAGAGCTATTACGCTGGTTTCGGAAACATGGATTATACGTTGGAGCGGTATTACAAATATGCGGAAAGCATTCAATTTGTGCGCAGGAATAGAGGTCTGGCAATTGGCAATGGCATTGTATTTATGCTCATGCTATTAATTCCGGTTGTGGGAATAATTTTGGTTTTACCGCTTTCGGTAACGGCGGCAAGTACCGAAACTTTAAAGGTTTTGGAATTTGAAAAGGCCGTAAAAAGAAACTTGCAATGAAAGAACAATTTGTAACATATATAAGAAACTTGCAAAACGAAATTACTTCTGCTTTAGAAGAAATTGATGGCAAGGCAAAGTTTGTAGAAGATAAATGGACGCGTGAAGAAGGTGGTGGCGGAAGAACACGGGTTATCGAAAACGGGAGCGTTTTTGAAAAAGGTGGCGTAAATATTAGTGAAGTCCACGGAAAATTACCTGAAAGCATGCGGCAATATTTTGGGGTAAAAGACGCCGATTTCTTTGCTTGCGGATTAAGTTTGGTGCTTCACCCAGAGAATCCTATGGTACCAACGGTTCACGCAAATTGGCGCTATTTTGAAATGTATGATTCCGAAGGAAACCTTGTAGATAGCTGGTTTGGTGGCGGACAAGATTTAACGCCGTATTATTTGTTTGAGGAAGATGCAATACATTTTCACCAGGTCTGTAAAACAGCTTGCAACAAGCACAATCAAACCTTTTATGAAACCTATAAAAAACGTTGCGACGAATATTTCTGGAATGCACACCGTGAGGAAGCACGCGGTATTGGAGGCTTGTTCTTTGATTATTTAAAGGAAACGGACACCATGAAAATGGAGGATTGGTATAATTTTGTAACAGAAGTTGGCAACAGCTTTTTGGAAAGTTACCTGCCAATTGTTGAAAGAAGAAAAGAGCTTCCATTTTCCGAAGAAAATAGAACTTGGCAGGAAGTACGTCGCGGACGATATGTTGAATTTAATTTAGTTCACGATAAAGGCACGCTTTTCGGCCTTAAAACTAACGGCCGTATTGAAAGTATTTTAATGAGTTTGCCGCCAGTTGTACAGTGGAAATATGATCACAATCCTGAGAAAGGAAGCGAGGAAGAGAAGCTTGTAGAAGTATTGAAAAATCCAAAAGACTGGATATAAATAAATGTCCCCTCCAGCGCAGTCGAGAGGTTTGCAAAAAATATTAAATGCAATTAGGTCTAGCCAACGCTCGATCTGACAAAAAAATTAAAAATATGTACCCACTTAGAAGAAACCGAAGATTGCGAACCAATGAAAGTATGAGAAGTTTGGTTCGCGAAACAATTATAAGCCCCAATGATTTTATTGTCCCACTCTTTGTGGTGGAAGGGAAAGGCGTGAAGGAAGAAATTGCATCTATGCCAAATTATTATAGGTTTAGTTTAGATTTACTTGAAAAGGAGGTAAAAGAGCTTTGGAAACTGGGTTTAAAATCGGTTTTACTATTTGTGAAAGTTGACGATAAATTGAAGGATAACACGGGCAAGGAAGCTTTAAATTCCGAAGGTTTAATGCAGCGCGCTATTATAACGGTTAAAAATGCCGTTCCAGAAATGATTGTAATGACCGATGTGGCTTTAGATCCTTTTTCGGTCTACGGCCACGACGGCATTATAGCCGATGGTAAGATAGTTAATGACGACACTAACATGGTTTTGGCAGAAATGGCCCTGAGCCATGCAAAAGCTGGGGCCGATGTTGTAGCGCCAAGCGATATGATGGACGGCCGTATTTTTGAAATTAGAACCTTATTGGAAGACGAAGGCTTCACAGATATCGCTATCATGGCGTATAGTGCTAAGTATGCTTCGGCATTTTACGGACCGTTCCGCGATGCTTTGGATTCTGCACCGGTTGATGTAAAGGATATTCCGAAGGATAAAAAAACCTATCAAATGGATTTCGCCAATCGCGAGGAAGCAATTCGTGAAACCCTAATGGATATTGATGAAGGCGCAGATATTGTAATGGTAAAACCCGGACTTTGTTATTTGGATATTGTACGCGATATAAAAGAAGTGGTAAACGTACCGGTGGCAGTATATCAAGTAAGTGGCGAATACGCAATGCTTAAAGCTGCTTCGGAAAGAGGGTGGCTAGCGCATGATGCCGTAATGATGGAGCAAGTTACGGCCATTAAAAGGGCGGGTGCTTCCTTAATTGCCAGCTATTTCGCTAAAGATGTAGCCAAACTCATTAATTAATAAAACTTTATAATCTGGAATGCAATTTTCGCATACATTTGCGCTGTGAAACTCGTTAAAAACCATATTAGCAAATTATTTGTTGCCCTTGCCATTTTTATGGTTCTTGGGAATGCGGCAAATGCCCGTGTGGTTTATTCGGAAAGCGACAAACTTGCCGAAATAACGCAACTTCAGAATGAAAATAAAAGCCAGCCTTTTGTTTTTGATGCCCTAACCATAGGGGAAGGTTCGCAAACTATTTCACAAAATGAATATCTGGGTCTTAATTTTGTGGCACCCAATGCCTCCCATCAAAATTTTGTTTGTGCCCATGTAGCTTCTGTAAACCATTGCTATTATTCTTCAAAAGATAAGCGGGAGCTTATTTTTAAACATTTATTTCCATTCCATTTTTTTTGGTGATTCATTGATAATGCTTCAGTTGGTTTGAATTGATTTTCAAACACTTACTTATTCAATTATTCAAATAAATCATTTAAAAATTATTCTATCATGGAAATAAACACCACCCTAATTGGGGTAATAATCCTGTTATTAATATTCGTGCCAATAACCTATTTAGTTGTGAATGCAACCGGCAAGGAAAAGAAAATCAAAAAAGCCGTATCGCAACTTTCACAGAACAACGGTATTCAATTAAAAAATATTGAATTTATTGGCAACTGCATTATTGCTGTAGATGAGGTTTCAAAAAAATTAGTTTATTCCTCAAAATCGAATCCTACGGGCGATTTCAAAATAATCAATATGGAAGAAGTGAAAGATTGTCGCGCCAAAAGCATCAAGCAATCTGCCAAAACTTTGGATTGGGTTGGGCTGGAATTGGTAGATAATACTGGTCGCGTAGAAATTCCTTTTTATATTGAAATCAACGACGAGGAATTTACGAAAGACCCTTTTGTATGCCTACAGGACGCCAAGCGATGGGAAAGCGCTTTAAAGCCGCTGTTACGAGCATCTTAAATCTTTCAATTCTGTAAAAAACCGCCCGTAGTTGGCGGTTTTTTTATGCAATTAACAAAGCCTTGCATATATAAGAATTTATAAATCTTTATTTT
>CAXBDO010000269.1:0-3728 GCA_963974165.1 uncultured Aequorivita sp. | reverse complement strand
TGAAGGGCAGCCAAGGTCTTAATTTGGCGTTGCACTTTCTTTCCGGAGCATTAACCTTCGATCCCGTTGTGGTGGAAGTAGATGAAAATCTGGCCTCAAAAATTGTTTGGCTGGATGCTTTTATAACCAATATAGACCGTACGGTAAAAAACACCAATATGCTTATTTGGCATAAGGAACTGTGGCTAATAGACCACGGTGCCACCTTTTATTTCCATCACGCCTGGAGCGATTGGCAAAAGGCTGCCCTAAGCGCGTTTCCCTATATAAAAGACCATGTACTATTGCCCCAGGCTACGCAGGTTGAAGAAATAAATAATGAAATGGTTGCCCTGCTAACAGATGAAAAACTGTTGGAAATAACAAACCTAATCCCCACCGATTGGTTGGAGTGGGAAGGGCCGCAAATGGGCGCAGAAGCAATTAGGGAAGTATATTTTCAATTTTTGATGCTTAGAAGAAACAACGCAAACAACTTTGTAAAACAAATTCAGGATGCCCGGAAAACACTTATATGAATATGCGGTGATACGTTTGGTACCCCGCGTAGAGCGTGAGGAATTCCTGAATGTAGGGGTAATCCTATTCAGTAAGGGCGCGAAATATTTAAACTGTAAATACCGAATTGACACCGAAAAATTAAAGCTATTTTCCTGTGAATTGGAAGTGGAAGATTTTGAAAAAAACCTCAACGCCTTCGCAAAAATATGCACAGGGTCTAAAGATGGCGGGCCGGTAGCCCAATGGGAATTTCCGGATAGATTTCGATGGTTAACGGCGCTTCGCAGTTCTTCGCTACAAACTTCCCGCCCGCATAATGGGTTCAGCAATGACCTTGATGCCACCCTTGAACGCCTTTTTAAAGAAATGGTTCTTTAAAATAAAATACCTTTTAAAAAAAATAGTTAAGTAAGAACCTTAGTGGCAAGATATTTCTGCACCTCATAAATATCGATGCTCTTATTAAATTTTTTGCTCACCGTTGGCAAGTCTTCACTGCTAATCCAAATTTTAAGCTCGGCATCCAAATCAAAAGTTCCTGCTGTTTCCAGGGAAAAGCGCGAAATATGTTTATAAGGCAGGCATTTGTATTCCGCCTTACTGCCGGTTATTCCCTGCACATCTATTAAAATTAAGCGTTTGTTGGTAAACATAAACACATCCCTAAAAAGCTTAAAGCCTAATTCTACCACTTCCCCCTCAATGAGAAGGCGACTGTATTTTTCATTTAATTTATCTGAGGAAACTTCGCTGGAGTTTCCAAGTATTGCGTTGAACAAACTCATTTGTGTAACTTAAGTATTAATAGATTTATTTCTGAATTGTAACTACTTCCCCTTGGTAATTTACTATTCCCCTATCATTAGTAGCGATTGAAAGCGTAGCATTGCCCGATTTGCTAACAGATAGCAATATCTTGTAAGTATCGCGCTCGCTGCTTACTTCCGTCTTAACTTCAAATTGGTTTTTATTTTTAGACAGTTTAAAATTTTCGGGGGCACCCTGAAAGCGCATGCCTTGGTCCTTCCCCATAGCAATAGTACTGTAGGACCGCCCATAAAACGGCAAATTGCTTACAACTAAATTGGGCGTAAAAGTTACCGAATAATTACTGCTAACCAAATCTTTCGGTGCTTGTCCCGAAGGTAACATGGTATTCGCTATAAATTCAAAATTGCCCGAGTTTAACAAAGTCTCTAAGGCAGTTTGCCCAGCGGGAGGAGCCAATTGTTTTTGCGGCTTTTTTTCTTGGGCATTAACGCCAAGCAGCACCAAACTAAATAATGCTACAATAAATATATTTCTTGTTTTCATAACCTTTTGATTTTTTCAAAATAATTAGCGCAAGCATTATGCCTAAAATTATTCGGGCGTTAAAATATCTTGAATACTTTTAGTGGAAAGCGGTTTAGACAATAGCCCTTTAACCAACGGGTTTGCCTTTGCTCTTTCCAAATCCTTTTGCTCTATGGAAGAAGTGAGAATATAAATTACAAACTGTTGCTTAATGTACTCTGGAAAATTATTGAATATTTCCAGAAAATCCCAGCCCGTAAATACCGGCATATTAATATCCAGAAATAGAATAGTGTTCGAATTTATTGGAGAATCTGCGTATTCATTTTCAATATAATGCAGCGCGTCGTCTGCATCCACAAAAGTTTTAATCTCTATGGCGGAAGAAAATCGGCGAAAGGAAAATTCGCAAATCATATTACTGGTGCGATCATCATCGACCACTATAAAACGATCAGGTAATTTCATTAAGGGGAATTTAACCAGGTATTTTGAATAATGCAAACAAAAATGCTGGCTGGATGCTAAGTTGATATTAAGCGGCTAAATATACTTAAATGTTAAAGAGCGCAAACGCTTATATCAAATTTAGTTAATCATTCTTCTGGGGCACGGTGGTCAAATTCAATCGTAAACACGGTTCCTTTATTGACTTTACTGGTTACGGATATTTTTCCGCCCAAGGTTTCAACTTGGGTCTTAACCATATAAAGCCCCATTCCCTTTCCTTCCGTATCTGCGTGAAATCTTTTGTACAATCCAAAAATCTGATCGCCTTTGCGCTCCAAATCTATTCCACTGCCATTGTCTTTGAATTGTAATATCAGCTTATTTTTTTTCAGCTGCGAACTGATTTCAATTATCGGACAAACATTTGGCTGACGGTATTTTATACTGTTCGAAATAAGATTATAAAAGATGCTTTGCAGGTAACTTTTAATAGTATTAAAACTATCTATGGCAGAAAAATCGGTCTTGATTGTTACCTCTTCTTTTTGAATAAGATCGCTTATACTCAGTTCTATATTTAGGGCAAGTTCCGAAAGCACAACTTCTTCCTTGCGTTCGGTAATTTCAGTTTTGGTTTGAAGAATGGTGTTAAGATCTGCAATTACGTTTTCTAGCCTATTGGCGTCAGAACTTAAGGCTTCACTCAACATTTTCTTTATTTCCTCACTGTGCGATTCATCTTTTAATTCTTCCGTAAGCCCAATAATATTGGCAACCGGCGACCTTAAATTATGGGAAATGATATATGAAAATTGCTCCAGATCCTTATTGCGCTGATTAAGGTCTGAAATCATTTTTTGGCGTTCAATTTCTGCCTTTTTTTCCTTGGTCAAATCCCTCAAAATACCATGAATGTAAAGGGGTAACCCCGTGGTATCAAACTCAAATCGCCATTCAGATGAAGCATAGCCCAATTCCCCATTATTTCTGGTAAATCTAAAGTGGAATGAAGAATTTTCATTTCTGGAAAAGGCCTCGGTAATAATTTTTAAGGACCCCTCCCTATCTTCCGGATGTACATATTCCAAAAATAAATTGCGCGAAGGCGTTGCATCTTTTGGAATACTGAGAATTCTGAAAAATTCGTCAGACCAGCTGTGTTCGCCAGTTAAAATATCTACTTCCCAACTGCCCACTTCGGCAATGTGCTGGGCCACATTTAGCTTTGCCTCACTTCGCAATACTTTTTCCGCGGCATTTTTACGTTCCGTAATATCTTGGAAACTGCCATATATTTTACTGCATTTTCCGTTTATAAAAACTGCTTCCCCAATAGTACGCACCCATTTTAAATTTCCTTTAAATGTGGTGAATTGCAATTCCTCATCCCAAGGAATTCCTTTTTCCATGCACTGTTCAACGCGTTGCGAGATTATTTTTTTATTCTCGCCCTCTGTGAAAAATCCTATTCCGGTTGAAAG
>CAXBDO010000268.1:0-3753 GCA_963974165.1 uncultured Aequorivita sp. | reverse complement strand
TTGCTGCGTTCCCGCCCTGGAGGATTCAACAGGAGCTGGTTGTGTAGGACTTGCCGCTGCAAAGATAAGGCTTTTTCAAGTTTTTGCAAGTATTTTACCATTTCAATTTTAATAAATACCTTGCAGCAAAATAATAGCTAGTAATGAAAATATATAACGTTTTAATCCCTACACTTTTACTGCTTTTTGTGGGTAGCTGCGGAAATAATCCCGACGACAAAAAAGATGCTTTTTCACTCGAAATTGAGAGCCCAAAAAAAACTTACACCACTAAAGATGAGCTAACAGTTTCTTTAATCAACAAAAATAAGATTGAAACAGATTCAATAATTTATTTTTTGAATAAAGACAAAGTTGAAGTTTCAGGAAAAACCTTATCCCTTTCGGGGAAAAAATTAGGCGAAAAAACGCTGACCGCTAAAATTTATAGCGATGGCGAAACATACGAAGCGTCGCGACCAATTACGATACTATCTTCAATAAAACCGAAGCTTTACACTTATAAAATTCTTGAAACCTATCCGCACGATATAAATGCCTACACCCAAGGATTGGAATTTGAAAACGATACTTTATATGAAAGCACTGGCCAATACAGGGAGTCTTCCCTTCGAAAAACAGATTATAAAACCGGCAAGGTTTTACAAAAGGTAGATTTGCCAACGCAATATTTTGGGGAAGGGTTAACCATTTTAAACAATAAAATCTACCAACTTACTTGGCGCGAAAACACTGGTTTTATCTATAATCTAAAAACAATGGAGCAAATCGGAACCTTTGTTTATGGTGAAAGTAAAGAAGGCTGGGGCCTGTGCCACGATGCAGCTAAAAACATCTATAAAAGTGACGGCACCGATAGAATTTGGACCTTAAATTCGAACACACTTGCCGAGAAAGATTACATCGAAATTTTTACAAATACCAGTAAAATAAGCAGTGTAAACGAACTTGAATGGGTTGATGGAAAAATTTACGCAAATGTATACCAGCAAGGATCAATCGCCATTATCGACCCTACAAATGGTGCTGTGGAAGGCGTTATAGACTTAACCGATTTAAAGGACAAAGTTACCCAGCACCCAAAATTAGATGTGCTAAACGGCATTGCTTATAACGGCGAGCCAAACATTCTTTATATAACTGGAAAAAACTGGGACAAACTTTTTAAGATTGAAATAATCCAGAAATAATTAGCTGTTTCTAATTAGCTACGCGGAAAAATTTTACCACGAATACTCGTAATATTAATTTTAAATATTCGTGTATTCGTGGTTTGTTTTTTAATACCCATTTCACTCACCCAAAAGTACATTTCACTCAAAGTAGATTTTTTCACGGTTTATAATTCAATTTCTTTGAATCAACAAAACCATCGAAATCATGAAAAAATCTATCACTATCCAAATTCCAGAGCCCTGCCACGAAGATTGGGCTAAAATGACCGCCACCGAAAAAGGCAAGTTTTGCAGCGTTTGCACCAAAGAAGTTTACGACTTCACATCAAAAACCGATGAGGAATTGGTAAAGATCCTCTCAAAAAACAAAAACGCCTGCGGCAGATTGAAAAAATCACAACTTAATCGTGAAGTAAAATTAGAACGCAAAAGCGGACATAGTTTCGCCCCTTTAGCCGCATCAATGTTGCTTCCGTTAACGTTACTTTCAAACAACCCTAAATCTGAAACAAATTCAACTTCAGAAAAATCAATGATTTCATTGGGAATTGGTCGCTATAGTAAAGGTTTGGAGAGAATTCAAATTGTAACCGAAGGTTGTAACCGATGAAAACGGAGTTCCATTAAGAAATGTGGAAATCACTTCTAACGAAACAGGTAGCCGCGAATGGACTAACAAAAAAGGAGAATATAGAATTGTTACTTTAGACAATGAACAACTGGAATTCAAACTTCAAAATTACATTTCGCATAAAATAACTTTGAACAGCACTTCAAAAGAAATTGCTGTAATTATGAAAATAGAGGCTGTTTTAAAAAGTTCTATCCTTGGCAGAATTGATTTTACAGAAGAAAAGCCAACAGAAAAGGATTCAATTGCCAACATCACAAAAGGTGTCGTTGGAGATGATACAGGCCTACCACTGCCAGGCGCAAACATTATAATAAAAGGAACTTCAAAAGGGACGCAAACCGATTTTGACGGTAATTATAGTCTTGAAACTAAACCCGGCGATGTTTTAATTTTTAGCTACGTTGGTTTTGAAACCAAAGAAATAAGGGTTTCAAATATTTCTAATTTAATTAACATAAATCTTGAAGCAAGCGATTTTTACGGCGAAGTTGTAATTGCCGGGGGCATTTCTTATAACCACTATTTTGAACCTGAAAAAGATCCCAATTGGTACGAAAAGGCAAAAGCTGCTTATAAAAACACTATTAAATTCAAAAAGCTTCAAAGAGCTAAAAGGAAAGCAGCTCGGAATAATAAGTAGCTGAAATAGGGAATTGGGGTAAAGCGATTTCTGATTCGAGAACCGGAAAATTTTTTACCACGAATACACGAATATATTAATAGGATTTTCGTGTATTCGGGGTGAATTTTATTTCAAGTAGTAGATTTCCCCAATGCCATCCACCCCTAAAACTTCTTCAACCATTACAATAATAAGCTTCATAAAAAGTTATATTTTTACCAAAATTATAATTGAATGAGGTATTTATACGGTTTGGCAATTTTGAGTTGCCTTGTACTATGGAGTTCATGCCGCAACGACTTTGAAACCGTTGCCAGTACTGGAAATTTGGAATTTTCTAAAGACACGGTTTATTTGGATACTATATTTTCAAACATCGGTTCCAGCACCTATAATTTAAAAGTCTATAACCGTAGTAATGAAGACATAAATATACCTACCCTGCGTTTGGCTCAGGGCGAAGCTTCCCACTATCGTTTAAATGTTGATGGTATGCCCGGAAAGGTTTTTGAAAATGTTCAAATTCTCGCAAAGGACAGTATTTTCATTTTTATCGAAACTACTTTCGATATTAATAACCTTCCTACCAACCAAACCGATTTTCTCTATACAGACGAAATTCTTTTCGACTCAGGTGGCAATCAACAACAAGTTAATTTGGTAACCCTTGTGAAAGATGCCGTTTTTCTTTATCCGGAAAAATACCCGGATGGTACTACCGAAACTTTATATTTTGGCGACGATGAAAACGGCGATCCCATTTTGGTTGAAGGTTTTTTATTGGAAGACAATGAATTAAACTTCACCAATGAAAAACCGTATGTTATCTACGGCTATGCAGCTGTGCCGAGCAATAAAACCTTGACAATTGATGCAGGTGCCCGTGTGCATTTTCATAACGGAAGTGCGCTTTTGGTTGCTGAAAATGGTTCCATAAAATCTATGGGCGAAAGAAGTTCAGATCCGGAAGCATTAGAAAATGAAGTAATTTTTGAAGGCGACCGTTTGGAGCCTGGTTTTAGCGATATTCCCGGCCAATGGCTCAGTATTTGGCTTACTTCGGGTAGTGTAAATAATGAATTTAATTACACCACTATTAAAAATAGCAGCGTGGGCCTTCGTGTAGAAGACAGCCCCGTTATTTTAAGAAATGTACAAATTTACAATAGTTCTTTCTATGGCATTCTTTCAAAAACGGCCGTAATTGAAGGGGAAAATATGGTTGTAAACAATAGCGGAATATCATCCTTGGCAATCCAATTGGGCGGCAGTTATGAATTTAGACATTGTACTTTCGCCAATTATTGGACCAACGGGTTTCG
>CAXBDO010000267.1:0-3768 GCA_963974165.1 uncultured Aequorivita sp. | reverse complement strand
GTAATATAGTTTGCCGAATAACCATCGAAATTCCATCTGTCGCCCCACTAAGGAATAACGCAATTACCGAAACCCAAAACCAGGTTGAAAGCCCGAATACAATAATACAAAGCCCAAAACCGAAGATGGCCGCCAGCAATTTCATACCCGCATTTTTATTTAATGGGAAATGGGCCGAGGTAAACATAATTAATAACGCGCCTACGGCAGGAGCGGCTCGTAAAATACCGAATCCTTCGGGACCTACCTTAAGAATATCCTGGGCGTAAATGGGAAGCAGCGCTACTGCCCCACCAAATAATACGGCGAACATATCTAAGGTTAAGGCACCTAAAATTACGCGGGTATTCATCACGAATTTTATTCCTTGCTTTAAACTTTTCATTACTGGTTCGCCAATATTCGGATTTAAAATGGGCTTCTTCGGAATTTGCAATAACAGCAACAAAGCCATTAACGAAAAGGCAAAAACAAAACACATAGACCAGTGAACGCCAATCCAGTGTATAAAAAATCCTCCAAATGCGGGACCAACTACTGCGCCCATTTGCCAGACCGAACTACTCCAAGTAGCTGCATTTGGATACACCCTTTTTGGAACCAATAAAGAAAAAAGTGAAAATATGGTAGGTCCAAGAAATGCACGTACAATGCCCCCTAGAAACACTAAGAAATAAACAGTGTAGAGAATGGTGTCTGTTGAAAGATCGGCTATAATGCGGGGCCAAGTAATTAAGAAAAGCCCAAGGCTAACAATGGAAAATCCAAGGATACATTTTATTAGAAGTCCGCGTTTTTCTTTTTGATCTACCACGTGGCCAGCAAAAAGCGCCATTGCCACGGCAGGAATTACTTCCATTAAACCTATAATACCTAATGATAAAGGGTTTTTGGTGATGCTATAAACTTCCCATTCTATAACAACAAATTGCATGGTCCAAGCAAATACCATTGCAAATCGTACCAAAAGAAATATATTGAATTCCCGAAATCGTAACGCAGCGTACGGATCAACTTTAGCCATTTAAAAGAATCAAAATCGTTGTTTGTTCAGTTTCCGAAGTAGGTACTGCGGTGCGTCAAAAGTACTATACCAGACTGAATATGGCAATGGCATACAGATAAAAACGCACAAAACGCAGCAGACCGAAAAGAAGGTAATTCTTAAACTTGTAGTGTATCATTCCTGCCGCCATACTGGTCATAGAAAACGGAATAGGAAGCAATGCACCAACAACAATTAAAAAACCGCCCCATTTGCGAATATGCTTCAAATGTTTTTTCATCTTCCCTTCCATATAGGCGTAAACCCTAGGAATTGTAAAAATCCATTTTCCGATGAAATAGGAAATAATACCACCAACGTATGAAAGCGCCGCCAATAAAGTAAGATAAAGAATAGGTTGCGGCATTTTATCGCTCCAGGCAATAAAAATTTCTGGGGGAACCAATCCAAGAAGTGATTCGGATGCCAAAAAAACTAGTAAAATATTAATTGGCGCGTAGGTAACGGTTATATATGTAAATAGATTACTGAAGTCTATAACATATAAATCTAGAACAACCAAGACCACAACCGCCACTAAAATTGGGATGATTGCTTTCTTAAGGCTTTGTCCAACAAAAGTATAGAACCCGGTATATTTATAATATAAATGGGTTCTTTTTAATCTATTGGTTTCAGATTTTCTAACTGTATTCATTTCAATTTGGGATAATATTCTTTCAAGTTGTTGCAAATTTCAACCTTTTGTCAAAAATGCGCTCAACATCTAGGGTGCAAATATAGAGCTAAAGCCCCTACTCCGCAAGCAATTGGCAAAGCATTGCGGGTTAATGGAATGTTAAACATCCTTCCCATTTCCCTCTATTGGCATGCTTGGATGTGTTAAAATTTCGTTAATTCATTACTTTGTAATGCATAGTACTGTAACGAAATTGTAATTGTGGCGTCTTTTAGATATAACCATTAAAACTATTTATTATGAGAACATTAGACAGCAATCAGTTAACGGCTAAGTTAAAATCTACTAGAGCCTATTTTTGGAACCAGAAAAGAAGATTCCATTAAACATTAAATCAAACCCAATAAATTACACATTATGAGAACATTAGACAGTAACGCAAAACAACACAGACCCAGTAATTCCAAGGCGTATTTATGGAATACGAAAAGACGTTTTAAATAGCGGTTTACAATAGACTGATTATTTGAAACAAACCAGATTATATAATCAATTTAAGATGAAAACATTACGAAACATTCAAAAGAGAATTAAATGCGGGTCGCAAAAACAACACAGTCTGCAATATTTAAATGCAAACCAGCACATTTTTGATGACCCCACAATAAGAAAAGTATGCAGACACGTTTATTGATTCCCCAAAAATTTACACCAAGTTAAAAGTTGGATTGAAATTCTTCAATTCAACTTTTTTCTTTCCCCCTATTTGGTTTTGGTCTTGAAATGGGAACTTTTTTCACCTCTGGCCTCGCAGCTTTTTTCTCGGGCATTGGGCCTCTTAGATGAATTACCAAGCCATTTAAAAAATTGCGAAGAAATTGATCGCCACACTCCATATATTTTTCGTGGTTCTCATTTCTGAAAATGGCCCCCAATTCACTTTTTGTTACGGCAAAATCTACCAGCGAACAAATTTTTACAATATCATCATCGCGAAGTTTATGTGCTACGCGTAATTTCTTCATTATATCATTATTGCTTAAAGCCATATTAAATTTTTATTTTCTTCAAAGATATAGTTATTTATTTGCCTTGTAAAAGGACAATTCTATTTCAATTTTTACTTCTGTCCCGTGGGAACCATATATACTGGAGTTTTCGTTTTTTCCAATACACTGGAGGCTACTGTGCCCAAAAAGATTCTTTCCAAGGTTCCGTGGCTGTGGGTGCCCATTACAATTACATCGGCATTCCAGGCTTCGGCGTATTCCAAAATACTTTTCGCGGTATCGCCTTCGGCAAGATGGGTTGTAACGTTGGTACCGCCCAAATGCTTTGCAGTTTTCTCAAGATAATCTTGGGCAACCTTTACAAATTCTTCCTGAATTCTAAAATCTACCGGAAACGCGTAGCCCTCATACCCCATAAAAGGTTCATATTGCATTCCGTAATAACGCATTTCTGCCAAAACATGGAACAGACAAACTTCTGCATCCATAAGCTGGGCAAGTTGGTGGCCCATATTTACTACTTTTTCAGACTCCGGATTATAATCGAGGGTAATCAGTACTTTTTTCATAGATCTCTATTTTTAAAGCTGAATAATTATGAAACATTTCTGAAATTTTTCATTTGTGAAAATTGGCATTACATTATTCAGTTGTTTAAAGATAAAACTTCTATTTCAATATAACTGTATTTAAGCTGAAGCCACCTTAAAAAATTTCAATTACGATTGAAGAAGTTTCGCTATTAAAAAAGAATTTGCCCGCAACGTTTTAATCATTGTTTTCGAGGGAAAAAAATTCATTTACCGGCTTATTAAAAACTCCGGAGAGTTTTAGCGCCAGTAGTGTGGACGGCACATATCTATTCGTTTCAATAGAATTAATGGTTTGCCTTGAAACTCCAATCTTTTCTGCCAATTCCTCTTGGGTTAAATTGAGAATGGCCCGTTCTACTTTTAAGGTATTTTTCATTAGTTCCTCTTTTTTAAGAACCAAAAAGTCATTAAATAAACCACAAGTAAAAACCATAGAATTTGAAAATCGCCAAGATCCTCAAAAATCGCTTTTTCGGGCTT
>CAXBDO010000266.1:0-3794 GCA_963974165.1 uncultured Aequorivita sp. | reverse complement strand
ATTGCCGGCGCCAAAATTGAGTATTCAATTTCCCGCAGAAAAATTAGAGACACAATTAGAGTGGGACGATCTAATTTTAAACGAAAAGACCTTTCAGCAAATAAAGGAATTGGAAATTTGGCTTCAGCATAATGATTTTTTGTTCAACGAATGGGAAATGGGAAAAAGGTTAAAAGCGGGATATCGCGTACTCTTCCACGGACCGGCGGGGACTGGAAAAACGCTAACGGCGAGTCTTTTAGGAAAGTACACTAATAAACCCGTTTACAGAATCGACCTTTCAACCGTAGTTTCAAAATATATTGGGGAAACGGAAAAAAACCTTTCAAACCTATTCAATAAGGCGGAAAACAAAGATTGGATTTTGTTTTTTGATGAGGCCGATGCCATTTTTGGGAAGCGAACCAATGTTCGCGATGCACACGACAAATATGCCAATCAGGAAGTTTCATATTTATTGCAAAGAATAGAATCGCATTCCGGACTAATAATTCTGGCCTCTAATTTTAGAGACAATATTGATGAAGCATTTACACGTAGATTTCAATCTATTGTTACTTTTGAATTGCCTGGCGTTAAGGAAAGAATGCTTATCTGGAAAAAAAATCTTCCCCAAAAACTTCAAATTGCAAATGAAATTGAATGGGATGAGATTGCAAAAAAATACGAGTTGACCGGTTCCAATATTTTAAATATAATACAGTTTTGCGCCCTAAAAGTGCTAAATGAAAAAACTGATACACTTACGCCTAAAATTCTGCTGCAAGGAATACGACGCGAATTTTTAAAGGAAAACCGAACGCACTAGTCTATTTACCGTGTAATGAATTAAGGGCATAAATAGCAAAACTACCTAACCAATGTCCGCCTTCATAACTATCGCCCACCAGATTGGGATATGAATATGCCACATGCTCATTCGCCAAGTTTTGAAGGTGATTGTATTTTGGAAATTCTTTCGCCAAACCATAAAATACCCAAGCCCTGCTAAAGTTCAAACCATCCAAATGCACTAGTTTGCCATCAGTCCGGTCGCTCACCTCCCCTACTTTTATATGGTAATCTTTATCTGCGAGTTGCGGTAAAAACGTATTAAGCCAAGCTGTAAGTTCTTCCGGAGCAAGAACTCTACGCATAATATCTACTTCCTCTAAACATGGCGAAAGAAAATCGTAGCCGCTGGGTTCCCAATTTATCGGGCAGTTTTGGTCGTTCATATAAAAATGGCGTGCCCGTTTTTCAATTAAATTTTTTAATTCATTATCACCCATTGTTACGGCATAGTCGAAAGCAAATGTAAGCCCGAATGCTGTATTGGAATGCTCTCCTACCCTAATTGGATAATTCAATTTTGGTAAAAATTCTTTGTAACGCAATACAATTATATCTGCCAAGGGTTTCAGGTTTTGTCCTAATTCCTTCGCCATTGGGTCATCCCAAGTGTGAAGTTCTTCTACAAGTTTTAAAAGCCACGCCCAGCCATAAGTTCTTTCAAAAGATTTGTTAATTGGCTTTTCAAAAAATGCTACTTCAGTTGCTACATTTTCAGCCGTAATTTTTTCTGCAAGCAATTTCCGGACAGTAGCGGCTTTGTCCATTTCTGGAAATTGCTTCAATAAACTCACCATAGACCAATAGCCATGCACCGCACTGTGCCAGTCGAAACATCCATAAAAAATGGGGTGTACAGTAATTGGTGCAACTAAATCTGCTTTGCTCTCTAAAGTTTCTCCAGGCTTGTAGGGAAATTCAGTTCCCACACAACTTAAAGGTAGCTCAATTAGTATATTGGCTTCAGCTAAGGTGAAGCTTGGCTCGGGGAATTCTTGAACTGATTTGTCTGCACCTATGGCAATTGAAGCAGTATCCTTTTGTTGCTTATTACATCCAAAAAATAGTAGAATTGAAAAGATTAGAAAGTAAATGCGTTTCATAAAAAGAATGATTTTGATAAAGATACAGAAATAAAAAAACCACGAATACACGAATGGAAATCCATTTGATCGTGTTTTCGTGGTTTAAGATTACTAACGAAAAACGTTACATTTTTACGTCTTCTAATTTTACTTCTTCTCCATTTTTGTCGAGAAGTTTAACTTCGTCGAAGCCCATATTTTTAAATTGTGCAAATTGCGTTGCCGCATCGCCCACCACTAAGTAAGCCATTTTTGAAGCATCAAGATATTTATTCGCCAAAGCTTTGTGCTGCTCTAACGTCATATTGCGTACGGTAGCTTCTTCTTTCGCGATATAATCTGCAGGCAGATTATATTCATTTATTTCCTGAAGCATCCCTAAAAGTGAACCTTGGGTTTCAAATCGGCGGGCATTAGATTTTATAAGCGCATTTTTGGTGAATTCAAGATCTTCTGGAGAAATACCTTCCTTATATTTTGAAATCTGGTCCTTGAAAATAGCTACAGATTCGCCTGTTGTATTGGTTCTAACGCTTGAAGATGCGGTAAATGTACCTGGAATTTTACTTCCGCTAAAACCCGTACGTGCGCCATAGGTATAACCTTTTTCTTCACGTAAAATTAAATTTACATTTCCTGAAAATGAACCTCCCAATTTATAGTTCATTACTTCAGCAGGATAAAAATCGGCATCCGTTCTTGGTAAGCCAATATAACCAATGCTTATAACAGACTGTTTTGCATTTGGAATATCTACAAAGTAAAGCGAAGCCTTTTCGCGATTGTTAGCAACAGGGTATTCGGGAATAGTTACTTCCTTAGCAGCCCAACGCTCTTCTAGACCCTTTAAGTCTTTTAAAACAGTTTCTTTATCAATTTTTCCCACAGCTTGGAAGGTACTTATTGAAGGCGAAAAATTTGCATTGTAAAAATTCTTTAAATCGTTCATCGTAATAGCCTTTACAGACTCTACCGTACCTACAGTTGGATAGCTGAAGATGTGGTTTTCACCATATAAAATCTTACTGTAAACACGATTGGCAACCACATTAGGGTTGGCATCGGAACGTTCAATTTCGTTTATGGTCTTTGTTATAATACGGCCAAGTTCCTCTTCGTCCCAACGTGGTTCCAAAAGAATTTCGGTAACTAAATCCATCGTTTTATCAAAATTTCGGGTAAGCGTATTTCCGCGGATTACGATAGACTCGTCTGTAGTGTACATTCTAATGCTAGCGCCCAAAAGATCAATTTCTTCTTCCAATTGCTCTGGGGTTTTATTGGCTGTGCCCTCCATTAAGATGTCGCTCATTAAATTTGCAACTCCGTTCTTCTTCATATCGTCCAATAAATGTCCTCCTTCAATTACCAAGCTGAAATTTACCGTTGGAATTTCATTTTGTTCAATCCCAGAAACTTTTAGACCATTTGAAAGAGTTGTGTTCCATATTTCAGGAATAGAAAGTTCTGGCGATGTACCTTGTGAAGGTGCGGTAGAGCGATCAAAATTTGATGGCGTTTTTGCAACTTCAGTTGAAGCTTCTTCAACTGTTTTGGCTACGTTTTCCTTTATTTCCTCTTCAACCACATTGGCTTTTTCAGAATTTTCAGCAATTAATTCAAGCTGTCCTTTAGGAACAAAGCTTGTCATAACAAAAGGCTTTCCTTTTATGTATTTATTATAAACACGAACTACATCTTCTTTGGTAACCTTTTTAATATTTTCAATATCCTTGGTTATAAATCCTGGGTCGTTGGTAAACACATTATAACGCGCCAATTGGAACGATTTTCCTAAAACGCTGCTAATACCGTTGTAAAATTGTGTTTCAAGTCCTGCTTTAATTCTTTCAATATCGCGATCTGTAACTCCCTCCT
>CAXBDO010000265.1:0-3807 GCA_963974165.1 uncultured Aequorivita sp. | reverse complement strand
ATAAATTATTTTGAATCGTAGGCCCATTTAATATACACGGCGCCCCAAGTAAAGCCTCCACCAAAGGAAGCAAATATCAAATTATCTCCTTTTTTTAGTTGTTTTTCGTAATCTGACAAACACAACGGCAAAGTTGCAGAAGTAGTATTGCCGTATTTGTGGATGTTAATCATTACTTTTTCCTCCGGTAATTTCATTCTGGAAGCAGCGGCATCAATAATGCGTTTATTGGCTTGGTGCGGCACCAACCAATCTACATCCTCACCTGTAAGATTGTTTCGGTTCATCACCTTTTCACACACATCGGCCATGTTTGAAACGGCGAATTTAAATACCGTTTTGCCCTCTTGAAAAACAAAATGTTGCTTATTTGCAATAGTTTCATTTGAAGCTGGCAGTAAAGATCCGCCCGCATCGATTTTTAGGAATGGCCTTCCACCACCGTCGGTTCGCAGGTATTCATCCTTTACCCCGAAGCCTTCAGTATTAGGTTCAAACAGGACCGCACCCCCTCCATCGCCAAATATGATGCAGGTAGTTCTGTCTGTATAATCTATTATAGACGACATTTTATCTGCGCCAATAAGAAGTACTTTTTTATATTTTCCGGATTCTATATAACGTGCTGCGGTAGACATACCAAACAGAAAGCTTGAGCAAGCTGCCACTAGGTCGAACGAAAATGCGTTTACGGCGCCAATTTGAGTGGCCACGTAAACACCGGTAGCCGCAACGGGCATATCTGGCGTTGCAGTTGCCATAATAACCATATCGATTTCTGCGGGGTCGGTATTACTTTTTTGAAGAAGGTCTTTTGCCGCTTGGATAGCAAGATAGGAAGTGCCTTTGTCTTTATCCTTGAGTATTCTTCTTTCCTTAATTCCGGTTCGGCTGGTAATCCATTCATCGTTGGTATCTACCATCGTTTCCAGAACCTTATTGGAGAGAACGTAATCTGGAACGTAACTCCCTACAGCGGTAATAGCTGCCGTGATATTATTCATAAAGCTGATTAAAATTCACAAAAAAAGACCAAAAATCTTTTAAAAAGAGTGAAAATTACTAAATTTTACTTGAATTTCGGCACTAATTATGTTGTTTTTGACTTTTTGCAAAGTTAAAAAACAAAAAAACCCTCACGGGTGCGTGAGAGTTTTGAATATGATTAAAATATATTATGCTTCTACCTGCTCGGTTGCATCAATTACAACTTGCCCGCGGTAGTACATCTTGCCTTCATGCCAGTGTGCTCTATGGTAAAGGTGAGACTCTCCTGTTGTAGGGTCTATTCCAAGTGTAGGGGCAGTAGCTTTGTAGTGCGTTCTTCTCTTATCTCTTCTGGTTTTCGAGATTTTTCTCTTTGGATGTGCCATGGCTATTTATTATTTATCCGTTAATAGTTTTTTTAATGAATCCCAACGGGGATCGGTATTGTCGTCTTCGGGCGTTTCTTCTTCGTCTACCGCTTTCAGACTTAATTCTTTAAGTTTATCGAGTATTTCACTTTTTAATGTACCATCTGCAACCCCGGGATGAATTCTTCGCGAAGGCATAGCCAACACTATAGATTCATAAACGTATTGCTGAATGTTCACTTCGTAGCTTCCGTGGGGCAAAATGAGTAAATCTTCATTTTCGTCATTATATTCATCTCCAAATTTTACTACAAAACTATACGAACCCGCAATCTCTTGATCAAAAGGTTCATTTGTTGTATCGCAAGCAACGTTAACGGTTCCATTAAATGTTAATGTGAACTCTAACAACGTGCTCATTTTATCCAGCTGAACGTCGAGATTAATGGCAGCGTCATTAAATTCGTCATACTCAAAATGCTCAAAGAACGCTTTTTTTAATTCAAAGTTAAACTGGTGTCTGCCTAATTTCAGCCCTACGAAAGGGATGGTAAACTCTTTCAAATCCTTCATTTTCACACCTATTTAAGACCTTAACCTTACGGATAAGGCGGGTGCAAAGATAAAAAATTATTTGAATAGCAATTAGTTTTTCTATTTCTTTTTTAAGAAGCCTCTTTTACGGTTTGTTTGGAGCGGATTTTTTGAAATTTCCTTGTATTCTTCCCGAGTCTGGAAAATGGAAATTGCACTGTAAACAGCTTCGCGAAATGACTCAAAACTAGCAGTGTTCTTACCAGCCAAATCGAATGCCGTTCCGTGGTCTGGCGAGGTACGGATGCGATTTAGCCCAGCTGTAAAGTTTACGCCCCTTCCAAACGCCAGGGTCTTAAATGGAATTAATCCCTGGTCATGATAAGAGGCAATAATAGCGTCAAAATTTTTATAATTTCCGGAGCCAAAAAAGCTATCTGCAGCATAGGGCCCAAAAATTACTTTTCCGTTTTTGCGGATATTGTCCAACGCCGGACGCAAAATGGTGTCGTCTTCATCTCCAATTACGCCATTATCGCCAGTATGCGGATTAATTCCCAAAACGGCGACTTTGGGTTTTTCAATTCCGAAATCTTCAATTAGCGTATGGTAAATGGTATTTATTTTTTTGTCGATACGAGCCCGGGTAATATTTTTTACAACATCTTTCACTGCTACGTGATCTGTAAGAAGACCGATTCGCAGATTTTCAGAAACCAGAAGCATCATGCTCTCCCCTTCAAGCTCTTGCGCCAAGTAATCTGTATGCCCAGGAAAGTTAAATGTTTCAGATTGAATATTAGATTTGTTTATTGGCGCCGTAACCAAAGTATCTATCTTTTCTTCCTTTAAAGCTGCTACCGCCGCCTTTAGAGATTTAATGGCATATTCGCCACCGGCTGGAGTTTCTTCCCCGAAAGAAACATCTACGTGTTCCTTCCAAACATTCAAAACATTTATTTTTCTAGGAATAAGATCTTCTATTTTGTCTATTCCGTGGAAATTGATTTCAGATTCAAAATGTTTTTTGAAAAATGACATTAATTTTACCGAAGCAAATATAACTGGCGTACAAAATTCCAACATACGCGAATCCTCAAATGTTTTCAGAATAATCTCGCTTCCAATGCCATTAATATCGCCTATGGAAATACCCACCACCATTTTATCGTCTGTGCTCATTATGTTTGGCTTTTTTAATTGTTACTTTTGCAGCACAAATGTAACCAAATACTACAATGTTTACAGGAATTATTGAAACCGTTGGCAAAATATCCAAACTTACCCAAGAGGGAGAAAACCTTCATTTGGAAATTGAAAGCACGATTGCAGCAGAGCTTAAAATAGACCAAAGCGTATCGCACAATGGGGTATGTTTAACGGTGGTTGAAACAAAACCTACATCTTATACTGTTACAGCCATTAAGGAAACCTTGGAAAAAACAAACCTAAATACGCTAGAAAAAGGGAATGGGGTTAATTTGGAACGAGCAATGAAGTTGGGCGACAGGCTGGACGGCCATATGGTTCAGGGCCACGTTGATGGCGTTGCTATTTGTAAAAGTGTTAAGGAAGAAAATGGCAGTTGGGTATTTACCTTCCAATATAAACAAGGCCAGTTCAGTACCGTAGAAAAAGGATCTATAACCGTGAACGGCGTAAGTTTAACTGTTGTAAATTCTAAAAATGAAGAGTTCAGCGTAGCCATTATTCCCTATACTTTTGAAAACACAAATTTCAATTCAATTAAACCGGGAAGCAAGGTAAATCTGGAATTCGATATTATTGGGAAGTATGTAAAAAATCTTATGACGCCTTATTTATAGCTTCATTTTTCTTGTAGACCACATAGACTCCATAAAAAACACCCATAACTATCAATATCCACAGGGAGCCATCAATTGGTAATTGTGGTCCT
>CAXBDO010000264.1:0-3855 GCA_963974165.1 uncultured Aequorivita sp. | reverse complement strand
TGAGGAACGCACCAATAAATACATTCGCGATTTATACGACCATATTATACAGGTAAATGAAAGTGTTGAAATTTACCGCGAAATGATTTGGGGCTTGATGGATATGTATATGACTACCATTAGCAACAAAATGAATGAAGTAATGAAGGTGCTTACCATAATGGCATCCATTTTTATTCCGCTAACATTTATGGCCGGCATCTACGGGATGAATTTTGAACACATGCCCGAATTACATTACCGCTATGGTTATTACTATTTATGGGGCGCAATGATACTGGTGTTTTTTGGCCTGTTGTGGTATTTTAAAAGAAAAAAGTGGTTGTAGTTTGAAAATTCGTTTAGACTAAGGATTTCAATTTTTATTAAACTTCTTTCACCACAAAAAAACCGTCGTTGCCCTGTTTTTGGTAAAGCGGCATAAAAATATACGCATCCCATTTACTTAAAACTTGTTTGCCGTTTTGGTGCGCCAGCAAATCTCCTACTTTAATAGGTTGAAAATTGCTATATCCCTTTTCCATCTGGAAATCGTCCTTAGGTTCTAAACCATGACGATAAATAATTTCAAAAGTTTTTTGCTTATCCTTCTTTTTTGAAAGCATTTCGGCTGCTTCCGGATAGTGTTTTAGAAGATCTAAATTCAGCTCGCAGGCATTTTGAAGTGCTAACCATATAATACCTTCATGGTTCATTTCAGAAATTTTTCCTTCATGTTGTCCGCCCTCAAAAACAAATCCCGTTAAGCCTATTCTGCTCTCATAATGGTCTATACAGCCCATAACAATGTCTGAAAACCCTCGAATAATATGAGTGGGAAATTTATGCGCCCACTCATCATTGTCATTTACTTCCTGCACCGAAATATAAGGAGCACTGGCGGCAGAGGTTGTATGGCAGTCCAAAAAATAGCGTTTGGTAAAATCTGTAGCCGGAAATTTTTCCAAGGTTTCAATGATCTCAAACATTTCATTTTTTTCGTGGCTATCTTCCTTCCCGCTGGCAATATTTTCTTCCGTCCAAGTTCTGTTTAAATCTTCGTCAATAAACCTGACCCCCTTATTCAAGGCCTGCCGATTTCCGGAAACACCTATTACTTTACCTTTTAAATCAGGTTTTTCATGGTGCAAAATTTCAAAAACCCGTTGTAAGGCAATAATTCCGCTGGGTTCATTGCCGTGGATTCCGGCGGTTATAAATAAAAGTGGTCCATTGTTTCCGCTGCTATACTCCCCAACAATTCGCGGTACTTTTTTTAGTATCGTTTTGTTTTTTACAGTTTTTTCAACTTTTGTTTCCATTTTATATCATTTTATTCCATTGTTGCTAACTCTTTATTTGTAAGGCTATTTTTATAATATTTTTTATACTCAACTTTGCGTTCTATGGCCGCAACTACCGTATCGGTAAAGGCAGGAAGTTTTATCTTTTCGCAATAATCCAGCCCGCCTGGACTTAAAACATTTATTTCAATTAATTTGTCTTTTACAATATCCAGACCTACAAAAAATAGTCCGTCGCGAATTAATTTAGGCGCGGTTAAGGAAACTATCCTTTCAATTTCGGGCGTTAGTTTGGCTTTTTTTGCCTTGGCACCCAAGGCTAGGTTACTTCTAAATTCGGAACTATCGCTATTCACTCTTCTTATAATAGCTTTTTCCCCATTTTCTTCGAGGATTTTCCCATTCATTAAAATTACCCGAACATCGCCTTTGCTTACCTCGGGCAAAAATTCTTGGGCTATTATATAACCCTTGGCACTAATTGTATCTACAATCTGGTTAAGGTTCTTTTTATCTTTATCAATTAAATAAACGTCTTGACCTCCAGAACCCTCCAAAGGTTTAAGTACCATTTTTTTTCCTACTTTTTCCCAGAATTTTAAAATATCCTCTTTATTTCGGGTTATTAGGCTATCTGGCTTAATTGCAGACGGTAATTCCTCAAAATATAGCTTGTCTATAAACGCGTGGCTCATAGCAAAAGCGTCGTTAAGCACTAACATGCCACTGTTTTGTATCATTCGAGCAAAGGCAATCCCGCTATGTTCGGCCCAATGTCTATCTGAAGTTTCCTCGGTTGGATTATTTCTTAGGAATACAACATCCATTTCTGAACTGGGTACTGGCTTGGCCTTTAGTTTATCGTCTTGTACTTGTGTCCAAAATTCCTCAACTGTTTCCCCTTTAACTGAAGCCGGTATTTTTTTGCAACGAAGGCTAATTGCTTCGTCGTGGTGGAAAATAAAATCGCCTACACTCATTACATATACTTTATGGCCGCGCTCGTGCGCCTTTTTTAGAATAACCACCGTGGTGCCGCAGGATTCTGTTTTAATATCGCTTATTACAAAACATATTTTCATATTTATATCAGTTTAGAAAGGGAAACCCCTTGTTTAAATTTATTGATGCGTTGTTCAAAATCTTTGTGTTGTAGGTATCTGGGCTTTAATTTTGGTGGAAACAGCAAGCCCCGTGCTGTTAGATCTTTAATCATTGGTACGTGTTTTAAAGCAAATTTTCCTGCAAGAAGAAATTCAAGATCGCCGCCATCGGCAAGGTATTCCCGCAGTTGCACCAATCCTTTTAGATAAATAATATCTTTTAGGAATCCACCTCCCTGAAACATTCTGGAAGTAATATTGAAAGCTCTTTCTCTTGAAAAATTATGGGTACGGTGAAGCAAATCAAAAACATCCTTAAACTCGGCATTGCTCATTAGCGCTGCGCCTGCAACAACCCGACCCGCTAAAATGCGCAGGCGATTGGCGGAAAGTCCGCCAATTAAATATTCTGAAAGAACAGCAATTCCTTCCTGCAGCGGATCGTAATCTGCCAACCCTACACTTAACTGACTTAACGTTTGCTGCGAACCGTTAAAATAGGTGAGGGCATGGGTGCCAATTTCGTGTTGTATAAGTGCCAAGGCATCTTTGTACGACAAAGTATAATCTGCGGGCAAATAAAGTTCGCCGTTGCTTACCATCATTACATTCACATCCTTCCGAATGTGGACTTTGCTAGAATAATTTGGGTCCTGTGTTCTAAAAAATTCAAATTCCGCCTCGGCCATTTTTGCAAAAGCTTCGGCATTCAACATTTCGGTATTATCCTCTTTTACATCTTCCGGAATATCCTCGAGTATCGTTTTCGCTTCATTTAAAATATTTTTTTCAAGTCCTTTATAGAGCCGTAATCCACTATAAAAAAAGTTCTTGGAGCCGCGCTCTTTCAACATGGTTAATTGCTGGTCTATTTCTTCCCGTTTTTCATCAAAGAGATAGGAGAGGGCAGGGTCGTCAATTTGGTCAATTTCCAGATTATAGAGTTTTCGCTTTAATATATCTGGATCTACAGGCAACAGACGATAATGGTATTCCTGCAAATCCTTAAAATTGCTTTCAAAAAAGCGCTGACGCATGGCCTGAATATTTACAGGGGCGAGCAGGAGTAAAAATTGATAACTATTTTCTACCTGGGTAAGTTGGTGGTCCATTTTGAAAACCGCTTCATGGATTTGCCTTTTACCGAGCGCATAATAACTTGCAAGATTGCTGGAGGTTTGTACGCGTATAAATTCAAAAACCGATTTTTGGATTGCTTCGGCCACGCTTTCGCGAAATTTCCGGAAGTAAAGCGGGTAGACTTCCCCTTCGGCATTTCTGTAAACCGGAGGAACCTGTAATCCAATGAGCGTGCCTCCACATTCCTTAATTTCTTCTATGCCAATCAAAGCCGCTTCCGACTCTAGCTGCCGTTGTTTTGTCTGTTCTATTTTGGCGGTTAGGGTTACGCCATAGGTATTGCCCTTAACGTTCTCCAATTCCTTGCGGAGAACTTCCAACGAAACCGG
>CAXBDO010000263.1:0-3911 GCA_963974165.1 uncultured Aequorivita sp. | reverse complement strand
CAGCGAACTCGGGGCCGAATTCATTAATACGTTAAGCTGAATATTGGCGACTGAAAGCAATTGCCCAACGTTATCGTGCAATTCCCAAGCAATGTTTTTAAGGGTTTGTTCCTGTATTTCAATTTGTGAATCTGCCAGTTCGCGTTGGTACCTGCCTTCGGCCTCAAAACGGTCTTTAAGGAATTTATTTTTTCTGCGCTGAAAGGCCACAAAAAACACAATAGCAAAAACTGTAAAAAATAATAATACCGCTATGATATATATTATTAGAAGTTTTTCTTGAGGGAGTAAGGCGTTTTTGTCTGCGAGCATATTAGAAATCCAGCAATGTAGATGGAATAAAGAAAATAGTTAGTACCAAAGATAACCTGTCTATACAGAACGGCAAAACCAGGATCTATGGAATAGTTGAAATAGGATACATAGATAAACAAGGGCGTGGTGCAAAGATGGAACATTAATGCCCCTACTGAAATATAGAACGGCAAACTTTTATGTACCTGTAGAATTTGGTCGCTTTTTAATAATTCGAGATAGTAAATTGCAATACTCATTAATACCAGCAACGTTCCAAAAATGCGGTAAATTGGAAGGAAGGTCTCAAAAAAGCCAGGAAAAAATAAGGTCTCTATTGCAGCCACAACCAAAAAAACTATAGATGCAATATTTAAAATGGCTATAGACCTAACTGAAGTTAAAAACCATTTGAAATAATTAATATAAAATAGATAGCTAACTACCCCATAAATATTATAGAGCCAAAAGTTTTTTTGGAAAGGCGTACCCTCCAAAAATGTAAGATATCCAAACTTCATTAAAATGGCATACCATCCGGCTAGCTCAACACTTACCGTTAAACCTAAAAATAACACTAAATAATAAGTAGGTCTAGAAGGATATTTCCTGTAATAATAGAGTCCGATTAGAAATGAAAGTATTTCCAACAAATTTGCAATTACTGCTGCGATCATTTAAGGCTAGAAATTAAATTTTGTCATATAAGTTATTGAAAAATAGATTTGCCAACCAGATACAATTTAAAATACGTTGTGCTAACTGTTGCATGCAGTAATTTATCCTTTCCTGGATATTTCAATTTAATTATGGCATGAGGGTTTAATAATTATAAGGGGGCCAACCGCCCAGTACGGTGTTCATTGGCTGGATATCATAATTATTTGGAGAGGTTTGCGTTATGCCTTTGGTGGGTGCCAAAAAGCAGGTAGCCTTATCGGTTATAGAATTGTCATACGCGCCAAAATAAATACGCACACCGGGGTTTGCAATTTCCTGTTCTTTAGATTGTTCCCTTACGTAATCTAGAAATTCCTGTAATTCGTTTAGGCTAAAAAGGAATTCACGTGTATCATTAGAACCCATGCTACGAGCAATTTCTACGGCGCGAGTTGCAACCCAGTTATCTTGTAATTCTCTTGCTTTGGCCACGGTAATACACTTTGATGGTACTGACATTCTTTTGGTTTTTAAGTTAGTTGGAACGAATTTAACAAAAACTATTTAACATATCCTTTATACATCTAAAAAATAGGGAAAAACCTATTAGACCTAAGAATACCCCTACAAGTAGAATCGGATTTTCCCCATCATGCCTATAGTTAAAACCCTATAACTAATTAAGGTAAATTCCTCTTGTTTAGTAACTTGCAAATAATTATATTTGAGATACCACAATTACACTCCACATAATGATTTACGAAACTCTAGAAATTTTAAAAGATGAAGTTTCAAAATTTTTGGAGCAAAAGACCAATGATGGCAATTTGGTGGTTCTGGAAAATATCTCAAAATATGATAATCCGGAAATAAATACGATGAACGACAAGGTGGTTCTTTCACTATTAAATGTAGAGGAAGAGGTAGCCTTAAAAAACAATCCGAATGTTAAGTTTAAAAATGGAGAGACTATTTATAAAAATCCAGCTGTAAATTTAAATGTATTTGCCCTTTTTTCGGCTAATAGAAATACCTACTCCAGATCGCTTACAGCCATATCCCTAATAATTGAGTTCTTTCAATCTAAGAATGTTTTTACCCAAATAAACACCCCATTAAACCCCGCAATTCCTGCCCTGGATACTATAAAAGAGTTTCGTTTTTTAACCGAATTATACACCCCAAGTTTTGAACAGCTTAACTATATATGGGGCACTTTGGGAGGTAAAGCCCTACCCTGTGTAATTTATAAGGTAAGCGTAGTAAAAATTGAAAGTGAGGCCCTATTCAAAAAAGGTACTCCAATAACTGAAATAGCAGGTACAGTAAACAATATAACCTAATGGGTTTTACAACTACATATCGGGTTTTGTTCAATCTAAATGTATACCATCATTATTTTCTGGACGATGGTAATGCGGCTTTTGATAGTACCTTGAATTTAAAAACAAAACAACTTTCAAAATATAATTTTAAGGAATTTTGCAAAATTGTTCCTTCCGAAGCAACGCAAGAAATTTTTAAGGGCAATAGAGTAGAATTTAGAACTTCGCCCACTGGATTTACAGTATTCACAAGAGCTGAAGAAACTTCCCCTAATTCCGGCACCTATAAACCGTTTGTTTCCCTTTCTCAGGATACAAGCTTTATTTTTCTTGTTTATATAAGTGATCCGCAATTCGAGAATTATTCACGAGTAAGCTCAAAACCGCTTATCCCCTATTTTTTTTCAAATAAAAAACCTTCCCCTGAAGGCGTTTCTTTTAAATATATAGATTTAGAAACCACTACCCTTCCCATAGAAAACTTCACTATTAATGAACCCAGCTTTTTGGAAGTAAGCGAAACACTTTCCGAAAAAGAAAAACTGGGTCTCTTCGGTATCATTTATTTACAAATGAGCGGAGACAATACACTTCCCTTTGATGGCAAACCCCGCAACATTTTAAATGTAAACGGCACCTTACCTGCAAGTCCTAAGATTTTTAAGCTTCAAATAAAAAATAGACGCACTATCTGGAATTACCGAAATGCCGTAAACAGTACTTTGTTGCATTCCTCAGCCCCAACAGAATTGCCCTTGGCCAAAAATGGCATAATTGGGTATAGTTTCGGTGGCAAAGAACGCCCCTCCGCCTCCCCAACCCGGCTAGTCTTTGAAAAAGATGGCGCTGGCAATATAATCAAGACCATTTCAGAAATTTATATTAATCAATAACAACAACTATGGCAACTACGTACAAAACACCCGGGGTCTATGTGGAGGAAATATCGAAGTTTCCGCCTTCAGTGGCACAAGTGGAAACAGCAATTCCAGCCTTTATAGGTTATACGGAAATAAGTGATTCTACTGTTCAAAATAAACCGAAGCGTATAGTATCTCTTCTTGAATATGAAACCTATTTTGGGAAGGCAGAAGACGAAACTACTATAACTGTAACAATTAACGATACCGTTAATACGGGTCCTCCAGTTACGCTTTTGGCACAAAAATTCGACGTTACTTTTGGCGCCACAAGCCCTTATGTAATGTACTATGCCATGCGCATGTATTTTGACAATGGTGGAGGCCCTTGTTACATTTGTTCGGTGGGCGATTATTCCAGTGGCACTGTGAGTCAGCCCTTACTTTCTGCTGCTTTGGACGAACTAGAAAAGTTTGACGAACCCACACTATATGTCTTCCCAGATGCTATGGCAGTCTCTACGGCCTCCAGCTATTACTCATTAATAAATCGAGCTTTGATGCAATCGCAAAAATTGAAGGATCGCTTTGTTATAATTGATGCCTTCGGAAACAATAGTGCCAATATTCGCAATACAGCCTCCCTTGGCAATGGGGTTGACCTTTTGAAATACGGAGCTGCTTACCATCCATTTTTAAGAACGGTATACAGTTATGCGTATAATGATACCGACATAACCTTGGCCCATAATGTTACAGACGAAACCAATAC
>CAXBDO010000262.1:0-3941 GCA_963974165.1 uncultured Aequorivita sp. | reverse complement strand
AGGCCCACAATTTTAGAAATAGGTGAAGTTGAAAGTAACACGGTTTTTTGAATGTTGTTCGGAAGCGTATCTATCGCACTTGCGTAATCAAACTTTACCGCTTCAATATTGGCCACAATAGGGTGATTGTTGGCACTACTGCTTAACGGACTAAAAAACCAGGGGTAACGGTTGTACTGAGCTTCGCGCTCATCGCCACTGGCTAAAACTATAGGCGCTGAGTAAACGTCCTTCACCAAATTAGGGTTTACACGAATGCCGTATTTAAAGAAGAAATCGCCAAGGTTTAAATCCCTTCCAAAGGCAAAATTACTGCCGCTAACAGTATCGGTCTGCATTTGGGTTGCATCCAGCAGCCAAAGCGTATTGCCACCGTTCATTAAGTATTGGTCTAACACATATTTTTCAGAATCGCTAAAAGCTTCTGTGGGCTGTGCAGCTACAATTAAATCGAAGCCCATCAATCCATTTAAGGTTGTTTCCGGATTTGACGCAACCGAATCTAAGGTGAAAGGCGCTATAAAATAATATTCACGTAAACTTGCAAAAAAATCGGCTATATAACGATCGTCGTATTCGCCATTTCCTTTTAAAACAGCTATTTTCTTCGATTTTTGTGTCGCCAATTTTTTAAAACCGTCGGCAAAGGCAAATTGTAGATTTTGCAGCGAACTGTTTACCCTTTCTTCTGAAGTTGCACCCAATTGGTTTTTAAGCAATCCAATTTTTACCGATTTGCCATCGTAATGCGCCAACGCCCAAGGATATACCAGCTCTGTGCTTTGCTTGCCGTTTTGGGTAACCGAAACTTGCGCGGGCATTAAACCGAATTGTTCAAACTGCGCCTGAAAGGCCTCGTTTCCTTTTTCGGTAGGATTTATAAAATTGAATTTTATGTTGGAATTGTAAGCTGAAAATTCTTCCAAAAGTTGTTCGGTTTCAGATTGAAGCCGTCTAAATTCAGGTGGGAAATTGCCTTCCAAAAATACATCCACAATTAGCGGCGATTCTATATAATCTACAATTTCCTCGGCTTCCGCAGAGAGGGTAAACCGCTTGTCCTGCGTAAGATCAAACCGCGTATAGAAATAGTTTCCAATTATATTCAGAAGAACTAACCCAACGAATAAAAGTAAAACTGAACCAATATTTTTCTGTCTTGAAGTTTTCATTATTTCTTCTTCAATTTAAATATGGTTAATGCTAAGAAGAATGCGGAAACACTTAAAAAATAAAGCAAATCCCGAGTGTCTAAAACCCCTCGTGCCACACTGTCAAAATGTGCTTTCATCCCCAATTGGGAAATATTGAATGATGTAGAATCAAAGCCTTCAAAACCATAATAAAGCGCAAAACAAAGGAATACCGCAATTATAAACGCCACTATCTGGTTTTGTGAAAGGGTAGAGGAAAATATACCAATAGCGGTGTAAGCAAATACCAGAAACAGCAAACCAATATATGAGCCAATGGTACTTCCCACGTCCCAATTGCCCGCAGGGTTTCCTAATTCTGAAATAGTAAAAACGTATAAAACTGTAGGTATTAGCGCAATTATTATCAAGATTACCGCGCCAAAATATTTTCCAAGAACTATTTGCCTTAAAGATATTGGTTTGGTGAGCAAAAGCTCCAGCGTGCCCATTTTCATCTCGTCGCTAAATGCCCGCATACAAACCGCAGGGATTAAAAACAGCAGCACCCAAGGGGCGAGTTCAAAAAAGGGAGCAAGATCGGCAAAGCCAGAATCGAATATATTGAAATTACCGCCAAAGACCCACAGAAAAAGGCCGTTAATTACCAAAAACACTGCAATTACCAAATACCCTATGGTACTGGAAAAGAAGGAATTTATTTCGCGTTTAATAATTGTTAGCATTCGTATTTCTTAATGGCGCACAGGGGGCCAAATTTCTATTTCATTTTAATCCACAATGATGGAATTTAAAATTCCAAATCTCAAATTACAAACTCTCGAGGGTATCTACGCTCCAAGCTTCTGCTTTTTTTCGGAACATAGGTTTTGTTACGCTCCATACCCCTTTAAAAAGTTCGCTTGTTCTATAATTTTCAAGATCTGCTTCATCATTCCAACGGCTATAGGTAAAAAAGATTGTTTCTTCATTATTGTCCCTATACAATTCCAAGAATTTACATCCTGGAAAATTGCGAATCTTATCTTTAACCACTTCAAAATTTTCCAGAAATGCCGGAATATTTTCTTTTTCAAATTCCATTTTTACGATTCGTGTAAACATAATATCCTTTTAGGCTATGGTAATAATTTTGCAACTACAGTATTGGTTCTTAATTGGGCACCTGCAATTTAAATTCGGTAAAATTGATGGTTATTGTATCCCTAAACTCCAATCCGAATAGGCTTGAAGCTCCACCGACCGAGGTAGGATTGCTTTTGTAAATAGCCAATTCCAGATATTGGGATGAATTCCATAGCGCCAGTTTTTTACCGTCTTCTTCGCGTTTCTCCTTCGGCTGGCTAAAATTTATGGCATCGCTATAATAGGTATGTATTTGGCTAAATTTAGCCGTTCGGGCAGTAATTATAAATTCACGCCCACGGCCTACTTCCTCAAACAGTTTCTTGGTAATGTTGCTAATTACGTTTCCATAATTGTCAATATAAATAACATTACCGATTATCTGGCTATCTTTATTGCTTATTACTGGCCGGATTCCGGTTAGTTCCTTAATCTCGGTAATATTTTTCCCAATAACATCTAAGGTGCCGCCTCTGGCAATATGGCCAGCAACCTTCACAAAAACATCCAATACTGGGAAGTTGCTAATTATTCGGTCATGAATATTGATTTCAACCATTTTCTCTGGCCGAATTTCAGAATGGCCGTCCATATAAACCGCAATGTGCTTATTTTCAGGATTTAATTCAGAATCTACCCCAATAACATGTATGGTACCAAGTGGAAAACTCTTATAGGCATTCTGGATTATATAGGCAGCTTCGTGCAAATGGAAGGGCGAAACATAGTGCGAGATATCAACAATTTTGGCATCGGCCATTTCAGTATAAATAGCTCCCTTAACTGCGCCAACAAAGTGATCTTTCTCTCCGAAGTCAGTAGTTAAGGTAATTATGGCCATAAAAGGATTGTTGATATTTTCTTAAAAGAGTTCCCACAAAAATAGGTTACTTTTGTTAGTAGTAAAACTATTTTTATCAATAAAATAATATTCAATTTGAGCTGTAAATTATTCCAATTTTTTGGCTCAATCTTAAGATTTTTATTGTGATGTTTTGATGACATTTAACAACTGAAAATCTTACATAAAAAATCTAACTTCTAAAAAAGCACGCCTTTTGAACGAACTTATAATCGAACTCACAGAGATTAGTCCCAGAGATTTCTTCGGACTTGAAAACGCAAATATTGACCTTCTAAAAAAATATTTTCCGAAACTGAAAATTGTTGCCCGTGGCAATAAAATTAAAGCCTATGGCGATGATGATGTGCTCGAGGAATTTGACAGGCGCATTACCATGCTCTTAGAGCATACTGCCAAATACAATAAAATAGACGAAAATGTAATTGAACGCGTGCTTTTAAGTCGCACCAAAGACGATTATGAAAGTCCGGCAGGAAGTGGCGAGGTAATTGTTCACGGTTTAAGCGGAAAACCAATAAAGGCCCAAACAGCAAACCAACGAAAACTGGTTGCTACCATGGGAAAAAACGATATGGTTTTTGCCGTAGGTCCAGCGGGAACCGGGAAAACCTACACAGGAGTTGCCTTGGCGGTTAGAGCCCTGAAGGACAAAGAAGTAAAGCGAATTATTTTAACCAGACCTGCAGTAGAGGCGGGAGAGAATTTAGGCTTTCTCCCTGGCGATTTAAAGGAAAAGCTTGATCCTTATATGCAACCATTGTATGATGCCCTTCGAGATATGATACCTGCCGAAAAGT
>CAXBDO010000261.1:0-3945 GCA_963974165.1 uncultured Aequorivita sp. | reverse complement strand
CCATGAACCATTATCCTGCAAGCCGCCATAAACGTTATAAGGTTCCGCATCGTCTACACTAATATGATAGAATTGTGAAAGTGGCAGATTTTCAACAATCTCAAAAGTGGAGCCTCCATTCCAAGAACGGTATACCCCACCGTCTGTACCGGCATACATTATATCGCTATTGTTTATATCAAAAACCACATCGTGGATATCTGAGTGCATATTTCCCAGATTTTTGAAAGTTTTTCCGCCATCGCGACTAATAGATCCGGTTAGTCCACCTTTAATTACAATATCAGGGTTTTTAGGATCTACTGTTATTCGGGAGAAATAGAACGGGCGTACAGTTAATCCGAAATCGCTATTCAAATGTTCCCACGAAGCCCCACTGTCGTTAGATCGCCATAATCCGTTTGTTTCCTTAATTCCTGTTTCAATTACGGCGTAGATTATACTGCTATTGCTTGGCGCCATCGCTATTCCAATTCTGCCCAACTTTCCAGAGGGCAGGTTGTTGGTTAATTTGTTCCAAGTTTTGCCGCCGTCAATAGATTTATAAATTGCGCTGTTTTCCCCTCCCGAATTAAAACCCCAGGCTGTTCTTCTAAATTGCCACATAGAAGCAAACAGTATATTTGGATTTTTCGGGTCCATCAAAATATCGGAAACTCCGGTTGAAGGCCCTATATATAAAATCTTATTCCAAGTTTTGCCCCCATCCGTAGTTTTGTAGACGCCCCTGTCTTCGCTATCATTCCACAGCGCACCTAAAACACCAACATAAACCTCATCGGTATTATTCGGATTTATTACGATGGAAGCTATTCTTTCGGAATTTTCAAATCCGGGAATTTTCTTCCAATTATTACCCCCGTCGGTAGACTTATAAAGTCCATCGCCCACGGATACTGAATTTCTAGTCCAAGTTTCGCCGGTTCCAACCCAAATTACTTCATCTGGTTTTTTCGGATCGAGAGTAATAACGCCAATAGATTGGGCATGTTCATCAAAAATAGGAGAGAAGGTTGCGCCACCATCGCTAGACTTCCATACACCGCCACCTGCCGCACCCGCATAAAGAATACGTGCATTAGTGGGGTGGTTTTCAAGATCGTTTATACGGCCGCTCATAAGGGCCGGCCCAATATGGCGCGCCTTCATATTGCCGAAAAGTTCTTTTCCTTTTAAAGATGTGTCTTGGGCGTGAAGAAAGTTAAAACTTGAAAATATAGCCAAAAACGCTAAAATGGATGTTTTCATAAAATTATTGCTTTGGTGGAATTGAAAATATGCTTGGATGTAATGAAAAAAAAATCCCCGAACGAGCAGGGATTTTAATTTTTAAAAATAATGTTATTCCTTTTTATCTACCTCGGTTGCGGTAGCGGGAAATTTAAACATCGCCAAATCTATTTCAGGATTCAGGATTATGTCTTTTATCTGAATAGCTTGCCCAGCCATTGTAATTGCAAAAGGAAAGTACATGCCATCAACTTCCTGATAATCGCTCATTGTAGTTACACTCATTTGTCCTTTCTGTGGGCCTTGTTTAATTTCAGTTTCAGTAACGATTGGCACATAATTTTCGGTATCAAAATAAATATAGCTAACATTAGCTTCTTCAACACCATCAAGCATAATAGGTTTTTGGGTAAGTTTTATTTTAAAGGTTTCCGTTCCTTCCTTGGTTTCTTTGCCTAGAAGTTCAACAGTAAATCCTTTTTCCTTATAATTTAAAAACGGCGTAGGAAAATCCTGGCTTTGTTTTTTCATATTTTCGGTAGATTCTGCATCACTCTTTTCAGGCTGCATTGTCATAAAATTAGTAGTCCACATTGTATTTCCATCAAAGGCAATTTGGGTTATTTCCTGCCCCTGGAAATTAATTTTAATTAATTGCTTACCGTCTCTTGTTTGGTAAATTTCAACAGGAATTTCCATGCCTTGCGCATTGGCAGTGGCGGTCATTTTAACCCCTTGCAAATTTGCATAAGCAGTTTTTCCGCCAGTATTTTCAATATAGTTATTGATAATTTCATCGGCCGTTTGTGCGCTTAGCGGTACAATTGCTGTTAGCAAAAAAGCGATGGTAATAGTTTTTAAAATTTTCATGTGTATTTGTTGTTAAGAGTTGTTTTATTTTGAAAAGCCCATTCTAAATTCAGAAATAGGGTATTTTGTAAAGTAAATATATGACTAACTCTAAAATAAAAAGTTACAGATTGCATTATTTTTTAACAGTTGGAAATACAACTATCTTTGCTTTAAAACTTTAAACAATGAACTTTCACACCCGAAAATGGATAAAACCCCAAGATTTAAATCCTAATGAAACGCTCTTCGGCGGAAGGTTATTGGAATGGATAGATGAAGAAGCGGCGCTGTATGCTATTATTCAACTTGAAAATCCGAGAACGGTCACCAAGTTTATGAGCGAAATTAATTTTAAAAGCTCAGCCAAAAAGGGCGATATAATTGAAATAGGTCTGGAAGTAACCAATTTTGGAAGAACGTCCATTACCCTTGCCTGCGAAGTACGAAACAAAATGACGCGTGAGGTAATTATAAGTATCGATAAAATTATAATGGTAAGCTTAGATGAAGCCGGAAATCCATACGCCCACGGAAAAACCAAAATAGAATTTGTGAAGGATAGGTTGGCAAAATAATTTTTCCTCCCCCTTTTTTAAATGAAAACAATTTTTAGGAATTAACCAATTATAACGAAACTCTCTCGGCCTGCTCGCGGGCGCGTTTTATTTGGTTTTTGTTGGGCTTTTTTGGTTCCTGACTTGCTGCCTTTTCAGGTTCGTAGCTCAGTTTCGCAAAGGTTGGAAAATGGTCTGAGTTAATATCTTCCCCCAGTTTAATATCAATTATTCGAAATTCGGCCGATACGAATATATGGTCCAATGGCCAACGCATCAAAACACTATTTGCGTTGAAGGTGTTGTAAAACCCGCGACCTTTTCGCATATCCAACAGTTCCCCTACATTTTGGAATAGGGAAGTGGTATTAGACCAAGCAACATCATTAAAATCGCCCATTACAATAACCGGATATTTTGATTTTTTGCTTAGGAAAGCAATTTTCATCATTTCAGAATCGCGATCTGTAGAGAGCGGATTGTGCTGCGGCATGGGAGGTGTAGGGTGGATGGTATACAATTGCAATATGTCGCCAGAAGGCAATTTCACCTTGGAATGGATGGATGGTATTTCCTTATCTACCAAAAATTTTATTTCGGGGTTAATCAATTCAAATTTTGAATAAAGCAGCATTCCATATGTATTGCTAAGCGGAATTTCTTTTTTGTAGGTATAATCGGCATGTAAATGTGCTGTAACATATTTCATCCATTCTTCATCAGTTTCCACCAAGAGAATAATGTCTGGATTATTCCTTTTAAAATCGGCCACCAATTGTTCGGGTTTTTTATTTTTCTGCAAAACATTGGCAGTGTACAGGGCTATGGTTTTGCCGTCTTTTGGTTTGTCAGTATTGGCAATTTCAACAGGGGCAAGAGGGGTGTAGGGATAAATTTTTACTAATTGGATAACGAAACAAGCTCCTAAAATTCCGGCAAAAAGATAATCGTTTAAGCGTTTTATATCAAAACGCATAAAGAATGTAAGTAGGGCTACAAATGTAAGGATTGTTAATTGTACGTGCGGAAAGTCGAAAATACGAATCCACCAATAATCTACTGCTATAAATGGAAAAAGGGTAAGGATTACGGCAATTATTCCAAATACGTAAAGGATGGTTTTTAATTTCATTTTCCGAGGCAGTTTTTAGAGGTTCAAATCAAAACAAATTAATTTTTTTGTGTAAATGCAAAATCTTTTCCTGTGGGCAATTCAAATACTTCCAAATCGAAATATGGAATGGCAGCCAATAAATGATCAAAAATGTCGGCCTGTATATGTTCGTAATTTTCCCATTTTTTATCGAGG
>CAXBDO010000260.1:0-3959 GCA_963974165.1 uncultured Aequorivita sp. | reverse complement strand
TGCTTCGATACCGAAAACATCTACGATCATACCACCTTTTGTGCGGCATTTTACGTAACCATTAACGATTGTAGCTTCGTCATGGGCAGCATTAACGCGATCCCAAGCCTTAATGGTTCTAGCTTTACGGTGGCTAAGAATAAGTTGACCAGTACTGTCCTCACGAACGTCGATCAATACTTCTACTTTGTCACCAACTTTTAAATCTGGATTGTAACGGAATTCGTTCAATGAAACAACACCTTCGCTCTTTGCGTTAATGTCGATAATTGCATCACGATCTGTAATGTAAACTACTTTTCCTTCTACAACTTCATCATCCAATGTATCAACGAAATTCGCTGCCACCAATTTTTCGAATTCTTCCAGCTTACCATCGTCGATAGGATCAATTCCTTCTTCGTAGTTGTGCCAGTTGAAATCTGCAAGAAATTTGTCTGGATTGCTCTCTTTAAGAGAAACTTCCTTTTGAGGTTTTGTAGCTACCTCGTTTTGAGTTGCAGTATCTTCTACCTGCACTTCTTCTTTGTTTGCTTTATCAGCCATTTGTTTGTGAAATTGATTTTTGAAATTTCCGCCTTCGCGAAAATGTAAAAACCAATGCTTTGTATTCTGCGCTATTACAAGACTTTAATGCGACCATCCCACAGAAGGGTTTGTTTTTGTTTTGTTTTAATTCCTCTTATTCTTGACTCGTCGCTAAGAGGGGCGCAAAAATAATGTTTTTCTTTTGAAAATCAAAAGGTTTGCCGCTTGAAAGTAAAAATTTTCTGCTAATTATTTCTGAAGATTAAAACAATAATCCCTGCCCGCCTTCATCTGTCTTCGCATCGTCAGCGCCTGTGGAATTGGTTCCGGATTGTTCATTCGTTTTCCCAGAAGCCATATCCTCTTCATCAACAACATCTATTTCTTCCGGTTCTACCGGGGTTGGGGGTTCGTATGGCAATGGCTGCTTAGTGTTTATTTCAAGCACTTTATCTTTTGTAAGTTGGTTGCCCATAGCCGCAATTCCTTTAACCGCAATAAATTCCTCCAGATTGATTTCTAGATTTTCTTCCCGATCCTGCCCGCGTTTCTTGGCGAAAACTACTTCGGCCATGGGTCTGTAATCTGTGAAAATCTTTTCTAAATACGAATTTGGATGGTCTGTAATAATTGTTTCATCCCTATCTGGATGCTCAATCAGGAAACGCTTTACATAAAATAATTCCTTTTCGCCTTCCCAATAAATAGCGCTCAAAGGTTTTTTGGGATCCCATTTTTCAAGAATAATCATATCGTCGTCAAAACGCAATTGTAGGTCGGGAACTACCGTTTTTACTACGCCGCTCTGCTTAACGATAAGTAACCTATCCTCTTTTCTGAATTCGCCCAGAAGTTCGCCACGTTCGTCTACATTTAAACGTTGCACCGAATCATCAAACCATATTTTACGCGGTTTTAGCGTCGAAAGACCTTTCTCTTTCAATTCAATTTTTTTGATGGAATATTTGGTTACAATATTTCCTTTTGAATTTCGGCCCTTTACCAATTGATCTGCAAAATCCAAATCGAATTTCAATTTTTTAATGCTTCCACTTTGGCGTAGATAGATGGTAACTACCTCTGCCTCGCCATTCGGATTGGCTGTAAAATATAGCATTTTGGAGCCTTTAGCACCATTGGTCATATCATATTCCCGATCGCGCGTGGTAGAGGTTACGGCAAAACGCTTTACATAATTTGCGCCCCTTGCCCCATCGCGATACACCATATTATATATAGTGCGTTTGTCTTTCTTTTTGAAAACCGCAACGTGGATAATGTTTTTGCCCACAAAGGTTTTGGCATCAACCTTTGTGACCATCATGGTTCCATCTTCGGTGAAGACAATTATATCGTCAATATCGCTACAATCTGTAACGTATTCATCCCGCTTTAGGCTGGTGCCCACGAAACCTTCTTCACGGTTAACGTAAAGTTTTGTGTTTCTAATTACAACCTTCGTTGCCTCAATATCATCAAAGGTCCTGATTTCGGTTTTCCGTTCCTTGCCGGCGCCGTAATCTTTTTTCAGCCGTTTAAAATAATCTATGGCATACTCTATTAAATGCGCTAAGTGATGCTTTATCTGGGCAATGCTATCTTCCAGCGCATCAATCTTTTGCTGCGCTTTGTCGATATCAAATTTCGAAATTCTTTTAATCCGAATTTCTGTTAATCGTACTATATCTTCTTCCGTTACAGCCCGCTTTAAATGTTGGGTGTGTGGTTTTAAACCCCTGTCAATTGCCGCTATTACACCTTCCCAAGTTTCCTCTTCTTCAATATCGCGGTAAATTCTGTTTTCAATAAAAATGTCTCGCAGGCAGTCAAGGCGTATAAGGCATCTATTGTTTTATCGGGAGAAATTCCGCTCGGCAAATGGATTTGGATTTCTACCGCAGCCGCGGTATTATCTTCAATTTTTTTAATTTTTATTTTCCCTTTTTCATTCGCTTTCAAGATAGTATCAATAAGCGATGACGTATTGGTGCCAAAGGGAATTTCAGTAATTACAAGTGTATTTTTATCGAGCTGGTTAATGCGGGCGCGACTGCGAATCTTTCCGCCACGCATGCCGTCGTTATAATTGGCAACATCCATAATTCCCCCTGTTGGGAAATCTGGATAAATGGTGAACTTTTTGCCCTGCAAATGCTTTATTGAAGCATCGATAAGCTCAATAAAATTATGCGGAAGAATTTTGGTTGAAAGCCCAACTGCAATTCCTTCGCCCCCTTGGTTTAAAAGCAATGGAAATTTAACGGGAAGATTAATGGGCTCTTTTCTTCGACCATCATACGAAGCCTGCCATTTGGTAATTTTTGGATTATAGACAACATCTAGTCCAAACTTTGAAATTCGCGCCTCAATATATCGCGAAGCGGCAGCGCTGTCGCCGGTTAAAATATTTCCCCAGTTACCTTGGGTATCTATCAATAAATCTTTCTGGCCAATCTGCACCATGGCATCTGCAATACTCGCATCTCCGTGTGGGTGATACTGCATGGTGTGACCAACTATGTTCGCAACTTTGTTGTAGCGCCCATCGTCCAAATCTTTCATAGACTGCATAATACGGCGTTGCACAGGTTTAAAACCGTCTTCAATAGCAGGCACGGCGCGTTCCAGGATTACGTAACTGGCGTAATCCAAAAACCAGTCGCGAAACATTCCAGGCACCTTTTTAATGGTGTCTACAGAAGTGTCTTCATTAACGCCCAAATAGTCTGGGCCTGTGTTTTCTAATTCTTCGTTATGGTCGAGTTCGTCACTCATTTTTATATTCTCAATTCTTAATTTTAAATTTCTCTGCTGTCTCTGCGCCTTTGCGGTTCACATTCACCGCAGAGACGCAAAGAACACGAAGGTTTGTATTTCCAAATGAATCGCAATAATTGCGAGCCTACTGGTAACTGCAACTTTTTACTACTCTTCAACCCTATCCAATTCCACCTTCAAATTATCGATAATAAACTCCTGCCTGTCGGGCGTGTTTTTACCCATATAAAATGAAAGCAATTCTTCAATACTCATAGATTTATCTAGCATTACAGGGTCTAAACGGATGTCGTTCCCAATAAAATGCACAAACTCATCTGGCGAAATTTCACCCAGACCTTTAAATCGGGTAATTTCAGGCTTTGGTTTTAGTTTTTCTATCGCGTTTACCCGCTCTTCCTCAGAATAACAGTATATCGTTTCCTTTTTATTCCGAACGCGGAACAAGGGTGTTTGTAATATATATAAATGCCCTTCCTTTATCAATTCAGGGAAAAATTGCAGGAAAAATGTAATTAGCAATAACCGAATGTGCATACCGTCTACATCGGCATCTGTTGCAATTACAATATTGTTGTAGCGCAAATCTTCCATTGAATCCTCAATGTTAAGTGCGGCCTGCAACAAGTTGAATTCCTCGTTTTCATAAACAA
>CAXBDO010000259.1:0-4016 GCA_963974165.1 uncultured Aequorivita sp. | reverse complement strand
CTTAACTAATAAAAAGGCTATGTAATTAAGTATGGGCTGGACCAGCACATAAATTACGCCTACAATGAACGAAAATGAAAATGCCCTGCTTCTAATATTTCCCACTAATTCATCCTCAATTTTTTCCTTAGAAAGAATTACGATTAATAATGATAGCAAGATTACATTTTTCAAGATCGTCTTTACGATTTCAAAATCGCCTTCAAAAAGCGTGGTCATAAAAATACCGATAAGGCTTATAATTAATAGCCCCCACCCTATTCGCTTAAAATAATTTGGGAGTTTAAAATTGATTAGCCAATTTAATCGGCGTTCCTCTGCGTCACAAAATTTTTCTTTATTCATAATTCTAAATTTTTAAATTAAAGTAAGTGTACTTAACAATATGTCAAATATACTATTTATTTTGTAAACTTAACTTTACATTTGAGCACCATTTTAATTTGTTTATGAATAATTAAAAAATATTGTTTTGTGTAGCGGTTATTGTTTCACCAATATAGCAGTTGCCTTATTACCGGTTAAGAGATTCCATTCATAGGAAGCCAGAAGATTGCCGATTTCATCGTATATATTTAGCTGTGCGGTATTAGGGCCCGACGAACCTTGATTTAATGCCTCAAAGTCTATTTTGTTGAATCCATCCTGAAGGGCAACATCAAATCCACCAAAACTGCCTTCTAACCTTGCACGGGGAATTACGATTTCGCCATTTACATATACACGTATCATATCGCCATCAACAAATTGGTGGTCGCGGTACATAAATGTAGCCTTTTTGGCCTTCGTTTTAAAGTCGCCCAAATATTGGTCTTTTCCGTATTCGGGTTTTATTTCCTTATCTGTAGTAAAATATTTTGGGGTTTTATTGGTAGTATATTCCATAAGACCATCCCCATTTTCCAAATCAATTTCCTTTTCCTTCTCCTTCCCAATATCGGAATTATTTGGTGTATTGGGGTTTTTCGTATTGGTAAGCGATGGCGTTTTCACAGCAGGAATTTCAAAACCCGTAGGACTATCAACATTTGAATCGGGAGCATCAAACCGCACTGAACTACTTGGAAGTTCTATTTGGGAAAATGCATTTGATCCCAAAAGAACTATGGATAGGAAAAAATAATACTTAATCATTTTAAATGAAGTTTTGATGTAGTAAACAACAATTGCACCAAAAATAGTGTACAACGTCCTATATTTTCAGTTAAGAGGAATTATTTATTCTGGTTTTTTTTGCGTCCTCTCCAGATGAAAAACAATAACACGGCACATAAGGGCAAAACTATGTAAATAATTATATCTGCGGGATTGGTTATATCTATAGGTTGATCGCTCGGTTTGGGAACATCTGTAGGAATTTGGGCACTAAGCGTACCCACTGCTGACAAAAGAAAAAATAAAGGAACTGTTTTTTGGCTTTTCATAGATTTTTTGTTTGAATATATAAAAAATTATCGGTTCCCGAAATTTTAACAACTTCTGTTAACTATTTGGAAATTACCCCAAAATGTCTTACTATGCCGTGTTATTATTAAAAACAAGAGAATATATGAGACAACTTAAGATCACGAAGCAAGTAACCAACCGCGAAACAAAATCATTAAACAGTTATTTACAGGATGTTAGTAAGATTGATTTAATTACTGCGGAGGAAGAAGTTGAGTTAGCTCAGCGTATTCGTGAAGGAGATCAAGCTGCTTTAAATAAGTTGAGCAGGGCAAATTTAAGATTTGTGATTTCCGTGGCCAAACAATATCAAAATCAGGGATTGAGCCTACCCGATCTTATTAATGAAGGGAATGTAGGTTTGGTAAAGGCTGCCAAGCGTTTTGATGAAACAAGAGGTTTTAAGTTTATCTCTTATGCCGTATGGTGGATTCGTCAGGCAATTTTGCAGGCAATTGCAGAACAATCGCGCGTAGTGCGTCTGCCTTTGAACAAAATTGGCGATATCAATAAAATTAAAAAAGCTTCTATCCATCTTGAGCAGAAATTTCAGCGAGTGCCAACGGCTGCCGAAATTGCGAACGAATTGGATTTCAGTGAATCTAAAGTGAAAAGTTCTCTTAAAAATTCTACTAGAAGTTTGTCTATGGACGCCCCTTTCCAAGAAGGCGAAAACGACAATAACCTATATGATGTTCTAAGTTCCGGTGAAAGCCCAAACCCAGATAAAAACTTAATGCACGAATCACTGCGCATTGAAATAAACAGAGCTTTAGACACCCTGGCTCCTCGCGAGGCAGATGTTGTAAAATTGAACTTCGGGCTTTGTGGACAACCCCCAATGACGCTTCAAGAAATTGGCGATACTTTCGATCTTAGCCGCGAACGCGTAAGACAAATACGAGAAAAAGCAATAAGAAGATTACGCCAAACCTCTAAAAGCCATATACTTAAAAAATATCTAGGCTAAAAATGTTAAAATATTGACAGCGTCAATATTTTGTGAAATTCTTAGGAACGAGTATTATTTCTGCGGTTATCTTTATAAAACTAACCAGGTACCCAAATGACCCCAGAAATAATACTCGTTTTTTCTATTCTATTAATTACCATTATTCTTTTTGCCTTTGAGGTCTTTTCGGTAGACAAAATTGCAATGTTGCTTATTGTCTCCCTTGCCCTAACAGGGCTTGTTGAACCGGAAGAAGCTATTTCAGGATTTTCTAATACCGCAACCATTACGGTGCTTTCCTTAATGATAATTGCATTGGCGTTGGAAGACAATGGCGTTATCGCCTCCTTAGCGCGCTATTTAAAAAATTTACACATACTCCCCTTATTTTTGCTGCTGCCCGTATTAATGTTAATTACGGGGGGTATTTCGGCATTTATAAATACCACTGCAGTTGTAATAGTTTTCATTAAAATTATTTCGGAATTATCGAAACGTTTTAATCTGCCACAAGCAAAATTATTATTGCCAATTTCCTTCGCCGGGATTCTTGGTGGCAGCTGTACCTTGATGGGAACCTCAACCAACTTAATAGTAAATTCAGTTGCCCGCGATCTTGGCGCGGAGCGATTCAGTTTTTTTGAATTTTCCCTTTTGGGAGCCGTCTTTTTAGGAGTAGGAATTGTAATTATAACCATTGCCTCACGCTGGCTGCCGAAAGATGCAAAGGAAAACCTTCAGGACCTATACGACCTTGAAAATTTTGTTACCACTGTTGTAATCAATAAAGATTCAAATTTAATAGATAAGAATATTGAAGATACCTTTCTCTTCAATAATCCAGAAATATCCCTCTTAAAGCTTAGCCGAAAAAAACAAATTACAAATGCCCCAGGCCGTTATATAAAGTTGAAGGAAAATGATAAGCTTCTGCTTATGTGCGATCTGGAAAATCTTTCAAAATTAAATGATGCCGAAGGACTGAGCGTGCACAAAAATCAAGACGTTTCTAAAAATGCCGATTTGGAAACTGAGGATACTAATACTCCACCTAAAAAACCAGAAGATTGGGGATTTGTTGAACTTTTAATTCTGCCTGGTTCCATATTAATAGGTAAAACCTTAAAGCAACTTCGGAAACAGACCTTTCACAATGCCCTGCCCATAGCCATAAAAAAGAGAATGAATATTAGAAATACCAAGGAACGTTTGGTTCGTAAGGACATGGATCAAATTACCCTTAAGCCAGGAGATAGACTTTTGGTAGAAATTCCTTTAGAAGAAATAAGCGAACTTAACGCTATTGAAAACGTCGCTATTTTAAGGGAACATAAATCGCAGTCTGTGAATACGAAGAAGAGGGCAATTTCATCCTTAATATTATTGTTGGTTATCGGGTTGGCAGCGGCGGGCGTTCTAAGCATACTTGTAAGTGCATTAACGGGAGTATCTCTTCTATTATTAACACGATGCCTCAACCTTAACGATGTGTACCATCGCATAAACTGGCAAGTAATTTTTCTGCTTGCGGGTATGATTCCGTTAGGAATTGCAATGAACAATACAGGCGCAGATACGTGGATTTCAGACCATTTATTGGAAATACTCAGCGGACAGT
>CAXBDO010000258.1:0-4044 GCA_963974165.1 uncultured Aequorivita sp. | reverse complement strand
AAAAGTTAAAGGAGCTTTCGCAACCTCGATCTAAGGTTATTCGAAATGGTGCAGTGGTGGAAATTAAGAGTGAAGAAGTAGTTGTAGGCGACTTTTTAATGGTGGAGGAAGGTACTACCATTGTTGCCGATGGCACCATTTTACATTCCAATGATTTTTCGGTGAATGAATCTATTTTAACTGGAGAATCCTTTTCTGTTGAAAAAAATGCAACTTCCGAAGACAATAATATTTATATGGGTACCCAAGTGGGCGGTGGACTTGCAATTGCCGAAATTTTTGCTGTGGGCAAATCTACCCTTGAAATTCAAATCAACAGTTTTGTAAAAAAGATGGTTATCGCGGGAGCGGTTGTATTTCTTTTAGTTTGGGGTATAAACTATTATAATTCTGAAGATATTCTAAACAGTCTTTTAAAGGCACTAACCTTGGCAATGAGCATATTGCCAGAAGAAATTCCCGTTGCCTTTACAACCTTTATGGCGATTGGCGCCTGGAGGCTTATGAATATGGGAATTATAGTGAAGCAAATGAAAACTGTAGAATCTTTAGGAAGTGCCACAGTAATTTGTGTTGATAAAACAGGCACAATTACGGAGAATAAAATGCGGCTCGATAAAATTTATACTTTGGAAGAGGGTAAAATATCTTCGGTTAATGATAATCTTTCGGATAAGGCAAAGGAACTTATTACTGTGGCAATGTGGGCCAGCGAACCTATACCTTTTGATACGATGGAGCAGTCGCTTCATCTACTTTACGGCTCCTTTATTGAAACAGACCAAAGGCCGGATTTTAAAATGGTACATGAATATCCTTTGGGCGGCAAACCCCCAATGATGACCCACATTTTTGAGAACGCCGCAGGTAATCGCATTATAGCTGCAAAAGGAGCACCTGAGGCGTTGATGGCTGTATCTGATTTGAATGGGCAGGAAAAGATCGAATTACAATTGCAAATAGCTTCCCTAGCAGCAGAAGGATACCGGGTTTTAGGGGTAGGAATTTCAAATTTCGTGGACACAGATTGGCCAAAAAAGCAACAAGATTTTAAGTTTGAATTTCAAGGATTACTGGCTTTTTATGATCCGCCAAAAGAAAATATAGAAAAAGTATTTCAAGATTTTTACATTGCGGGAATTGCAGTTAAAATAATTACAGGAGATATTGCAGAAACCACGGCCGCCATTGCAAAAAAGGTAAATTTTAGAGGAAGCGAAGAAATTATTTCGGGAGCCGATCTTGTTGATTTAAATGCTGCGGAACTGCAAAAAATCACTTCAGAAAAAAACATTTTTGCCCGTATGTTTCCTGAGGCAAAACTTAAGATAATCAATGCGCTAAAAATGCAGGGGCATATTGTCGCAATGACGGGCGATGGAGTTAATGACGGGCCAGCGCTTAAAGCGGCAAATATTGGTATAGCAATGGGGACCAAGGGTACCGAGATAGCTAAGCAATCGGCTTCGTTGATTCTGGTAGACGATAATCTATCAAAAATGGTAGATGCCGTGGCAATGGGAAGAAAAATTTATTTCAATCTTAAAAAAGCCATTCAATATATTATTTCAATCCATATTCCCATTATATTCACCGTTTTTATTCCGTTGGTATTGGGGTGGGTTTATCCCAATATTTTTACACCCGTCCATGTAATTTTATTGGAGTTGATTATGGGCCCAACTTGTTCAATAGTCTACGAAAATGAACCGCTGGAAAAAGATTCCATGCTTCAAAAGCCCAGACCGGTTAGCAGTACATTTTTTAATTGGAATGAGCTTTTTACAAGTGTAATACAAGGTTTGGCTATTACAGCGGGAATTCTCGCTGTATATCAAATAGCTATAAACACTGGCGGAAACGAAGCCGTAATCCGCACTATGGTATTTTTAGCCCTTATTACGGCAAACATCATGCTCACCTTTGTAAACCGTTCATTTGTACATTCCATTTTTGAAACTTTTAAATATAAAAACAATTTGGTGCCACTAATGGTTGGGCTTACAGTTGGCATTACATTATTGCTATTATTTGTTCCAGCATTTACAGCGTTTTTTGAATTTGAAAGACTTCAACTTACCGAAATTGGCATCAGTATAGGCATTGGCTCAATAAGCGTATTATGGTACGAAATTGTGAAATGGAGAAAATGTCAGAAAATGCGAACCATTGAATGAATAAATACTGTTGAAAAAACAGACTCTACAATCCCAATAAGCTGATTTAAATCATTGTAAACCAAATACTTCCAGGGTAATTTAGGATGCTAATTAAATATTATAAGTATGAAGAATTATATTTTGGTTTCAGCTATAATGTTGCTGATTTCCTTTTCAGGTAAATCGCAGGAAAAATGGTGGGTAGAGTTTAGGCCAGGTCTAAATTTTCCCATGAATGATGTGGGCAATACCGATACAAGAACTGGTTTCGGATTTGAACTTACCGGAGCGTATAAAATTATGCCCCATTTATCTATCTATGCAGGGTGGGGATTAAACCAGTTCAAAGGCAATGATAAGATGACGAATGAGGATATTACTTTTAAGGAAACCGGATTCAATTTAGGATTCGAGATTATTCGTCGCATTCGAACTTCGCCATTCTCATATTTAGCCCGTGCAGGTTTAATTTACAATCAGCTCGAGATGGAAAATAATGCCAACGATTTAACTTTAAATACGGGTTACGGTTTTGGTTGGCAAGTGGCAGCGGGCATCAATTATGAAGTTGCACCCAATCTTTCATTGCGCCCAATGTTTCGGTACCGTTCATTAAGAGGAAATGTAGAAATTGCAAATACCCCAACTTCCCTGAACCTTAATTATATTTCCTTCGGAATAGGGTCAGCCTTAGATTTTTGAGGGTAGAATAGCTACAGTTTATTCTCATGAAATAGCTTTTTGATTTCTTCTTTAGAAAATTTTCGCAGGTATATAATTGCAAGTTAATTGCACCTTGCTGATATTTACAAAAAGAAAAAACCATGGAAATAATCTCTTGGAACATAAACGGAATACGGGCCATAGCCAAAAAGGATTTCTTCGATGATTTTTCAAAACTGAATCCAGATATTATTTGCTTGCAGGAAACCAAAGCCCAGCACGGCGAAGTTGAAGAAGCACTATCCAAGATTGCAGATTACCACCAATATTATAACTCGGCAGAAAGAAAAGGATATTCCGGGGTTGCTATTTTAACCAAAAAAGAACCCCTTTCTGTAACCTATGATGTGGGAATTGCCGAACACGATACGGAAGGCCGCGTAATTTGTGCAGAATTCAAGGCGTTTTATTTGGTGAATGTTTACGTGCCCAACTCGGGCCAGAAATTGGAAAGATTAGATTATAGAAATAGCTGGGATAACGATTTTCGTGCGTATTTAAAAAAACTGGAAAAATCGAAACCAGTACTTCTTTGCGGCGATTTAAATGTGGCCCATCAGGCAATAGATCTTAAGAACGACAAATCTAATTACAATAAAACGGCTGGCTATACCCAAGTTGAAATTGATGGTATGGATAAACTTTTAAACGAAGGTTTTGTTGATACTTTTCGCCATTTTCATCCAGATACAGTAGCCTATACTTACTGGAGCTATAGGTTTAAAGCCCGGGAACGCAATACGGGCTGGCGCCTAGATTATTTTCTGGTTAGCAAGAATATGCTGGACAGCGTGAAAAAATCAGAAATACTATCAGATTATTACGGTTCCGATCATTGCCCAATTTTGTTGGAAATTTCAGAATAAAGATATTTTTAAAAAGTCTGCCCTGCGGAAGCTAGGGAACCGATTTACAACTTTTAATTCAGTATTTTCGTCATTTAAATGCCACTAAAATTAACCGCATCATGCTCGATATTTTAACAGAAAACTTCACCAATAATTTTGAACCCGCCCTTATTGAGGAAATCAATGGAGTAGGAGTGCTTAAAGAAGTGAAGGAAGGCGAAAAATTAATTGAAATTGGCGACTATGTACGTTCAATGCCCTTGCTGCTTTCGGGTGCCATAAAAATTTTACGGGAAGATGAGGAAGGAGATGAA
>CAXBDO010000257.1:0-4047 GCA_963974165.1 uncultured Aequorivita sp. | reverse complement strand
GCAGTCATATGTTTTCTTAGTTCCAATTCACTTGCTTCAATAGCGAGGTTTTTGCCTGGTTAATGTCTTTGCCAGCCTCAAGATAATATACAGCAGCAGCATAATAATCGTTGGCATCTGGACCATTCATTACCTTTTGAATGTTTGAAGAAACCGTTTTATCTGTTTGGAAAGTAATAGGCACGCCTACATATGTTTTCTCCCAAAGTATGCCCAACATTGCAGAATCATTCTTTATGTTGTCAAAAGACATTGTAAAGGTCTCAATATCCATTGGCATTGGGTACGCTTGGGCAGTAACTTGTGCAGCTACTTTACTATCGTCCCAGTTTTCCGGGGTTCCCCAATTGGAAGCATCGTTATAGAAATAAACTTCCCAGCTAGAAGCACTTGGTTTGGTATAGATAGCATACGTTCCCGCTTTTAGGGTTTTTCCGCCAATTTCCACATTATCGCTAAACGTAATTTTTGTGTTGGCATTTGCTCCAGTACGCCACATAGCGTCATAAGGTACCAACCCACCAAAAATTGTTCTACCCTTCATGGAAGGTCGTGAATATTCTAAGGTTACATCTGTAAGTCCAACTTTTTGTTCAATTTTTTGAACGGGACTTGATGCTGGTGTTTGAATTTGCGCTTGAATTCCTGTAGTTAATAGCAAAGCAGCAAAAAGAAAGATAATTTTTTTCATTGTAATGATTTTAAGGTGTTTATAATTGTTACGAAGTTACAGTATGCAAAATCTATAAAAGTTAAGAAAACCTTAAATAAAGTAATACTAAACCCTATAAACTGAGCAATACAACGGATAAATCAAATTTTCCATTCTTAAATGCTTAACAGCGTCATTATGAAATTGTTAATCTTATGTTTAATCTTTTTTTGATTTGCTAAAACAAAGTATTTTTAAAATAAAAAAATTATGTTGAAGCTAATACAAAAATTGTTCAGGATTAAAGTAACCAATAACGCGATAGAATCTAATACTTATAGATTGCTGCGGATGAATAGGAAACTTTCTGTTAAGCGCAGATATTAATTGATGAAAATCTATACGCTGCATGCAACTCAAAAACTACCTATTACCTTAGACGAAGCTTGGAACTTTCTATCAGATCCTAAAAACCTAAAAGTAATTACTCCAGATTATATGGGCTTCCATATTCAATCTGGCGCAGATAGATCAATGTTTGCCGGGCAAATTATTGAATATATCGTTACTCCCCTCTTCGGAATAAAAACGCGGTGGATTACCGAAATTACACATATAGTAAATAAAGAATATTTTGTGGACGAACAGCGATTCGGTCCTTATGCCCTCTGGCACCACAAACATTTTATTAAGGAAATTGACGGAGGTGTAGAAATGGAAGATCTTCTTCACTATAAACTACCATTTGGTTTTCTAGGGCAAATTTTCCATCCCAATTTAATAAAACCCAAATTAGACGAGATTTTCGAATACAGAAAAAACAAGCTGATTGCATTGTTTGGTCCCTATCAAAATAAAAACCTTTGAAAGAAAAAGTAAATATATTTTGGTTCCGAAGAGATTTGCGATTGGATGACAATGTGGGTTTTTATAACGCGCTGCGCGGAAAATTTCCCGTCTTGCCCATTTTCATTTTCGATCCGGAAATTTTGGGAGAGCTTCCAAAAGATGATGCAAGGGTTACATTCATGTTTGAAACCCTTCAAAAAATGCGCACTGAATTGCAGGAGCACGGCAGTAGCCTAGCCCTTTATCACGGCAGTCCCGAAGCAGTTTTCCAAAGAATTATTTCTGAATTCAATGTTCAAAATGCAATTACCAATCGCGATTATGAACCTTATGCCTTAAAAAGGGATAAGCAAATTGAGACTTACCTAATTGAAAATAATATTGGTTTTTTCACCTTTAAGGATCAAGTTATTTTTGAAAAAGATGAAGTTGTAAAGGCCGATGGCGACCCATATATTGTTTACACCCCGTATATGAAACTATGGAAGGCGAAGTTTAAAAAAGAGTACGACAACAAGATATTCTACACTGCAGAATATCTTAAAAATTTATACCAACATTCGCGTTTGCCAAACCTTTCCTTGAGCGATATAAATTTTGAAAAATCAAATATTGCAATTCCAGAATACGATGTAACCCCCACTACTATTCAGGAATACGAAAAACGACGCAATTTCCCAGCGGAAGATGCAACTTCACATTTAGGGCCACACCTTCGTTTTGGCACGGTCAGCATTCGAAAAATAATTAAAAAAGCTACAGCTGAAAACAATGAAGTTTTTTGGCAGGAATTAATTTGGCGCGAATTTTTTATGCAAATTCTGTGGCATTTTCCCGAAACCGTACAGAATGCTTTCAAAAAAAAATACGACCGCATAGAATGGCGCAATAACGAAACTGAATTCAGAAAATGGAAAGAGGGCAAAACTGGCTATCCATTGATTGATGCCGGTATGAGGCAACTTAATGAAACGGGCTATATGCACAACCGTGTACGCATGGTTGTTGCCAGCTTTTTGTGCAAGCATCTTTTAATAGACTGGCGCTGGGGCGAAGCATATTTTGCCGAAAAATTATTAGATTATGAAATGGCCAGCAACGTTGGCAATTGGCAGTGGGCGGCCGGAAGTGGTGTAGATGCTGCGCCTTATTTCAGGATTTTTAATCCCACTACACAAATTGAAAAATTTGACGGAAATCATGAGTATATTAAGAAGTTTGTGCCCGAATTTGGCACAAATAATTATCCCGATAAAATCGTTGATCATAAAGAAGCCCGGGAGCGTTGCTTAAAAGTTTACAAGGCAGCTATTTCATGATAATGAAATTTACAGAACTGGAAGTTGTTAAAAAAAACGTAAAGAGATTGTATTTTTATGTCAATAGGCACAATTTTGCTACTCTTGCACAGTTAACTTAAGCAACACACCAAACTAGAAAACATGAAGAAGATTTTATTCCTTATACTTCCCATCTTTTTATTCTCTGTAAATCTTACTGCGCAGGATTCAATCCAAATTCGAAAGAATACCCTGAACGACCAAATGACGGATGCTTTCGACAATAGCAATAGCTATCAAGAATACAAGGTTATTAAGAAAACACAGTTGGCTACATTGAAGAGAAATATTCTGGATTCGGTTGCTTCTTTGGAAAGAAATATAAAAAACCAGGAAATAGAATTAAAGCAGCAAAAGAGTGAAATAGATTCGCTGCGCCAGAATTTAAAAAATACACAACAAAATCTCGTTAATTCGAAAGAAAAAGAAGACGGAATTGAAGTGTTGGGAATTCTTACCTCAAAAGCTACCTACAACAGTATAATGTGGGGAATAATTTTAGTGTTGCTATTAATTAGCGGCTTCCTTTTCTACAGATTCTTAAACAGCCATAAAATTACCAATGACGCCCAACTAAAAATGGCAGAAATGGAAATTGAACTGGAAGATTACCGCAGAAACAGTTTGGAGCGCGAGCAAAAGCTACGTCGCAAACTGCAGGATGAAATCAACAAAAACCGTAAAGCTTAGATCCTAAATTTAAGATTCGGTACGCGTAATCTTTGCGCCAATTGCACGAAGCCTTTCGTCTATATTCTCATACCCACGATCAATCTGTTCTATATTGTGAATAGTGCTGGTGCCTTGAGCCGAAAGCGCTGCAATAAGCAATGAAATTCCCGCACGTATATCTGGCGAAACCATAGTGGTTGCCTTTAGATTTAAAATTGTGCCCTATTACCGTTGCCCTATGTGGATCGCAAAGAATAATCTTCGCCCCCATATCTATCAATTTATCTACGAAGAATAGGCGGCTTTCAAACATCTTTTGATGAATTAGTACGCTGCCTTTTGCCTGGGTGCAGATAACAAGTACAATACTCAATAAATCTGGCGTAAAGCCTGGCCATGGCGCATCGGCCACAGTAAGGATAGAACCATCAATATAACCTTGGATTTCATATTCCTTTTGTGCCGGAATATGGATATCGTCGCCTTTCTTGTTTAGTTTTATTCCAAGTTTTCTGAAGGTTTCAGGAATTAACC
>CAXBDO010000256.1:0-4048 GCA_963974165.1 uncultured Aequorivita sp. | reverse complement strand
TGCCGATTTGCAGGGCGCTTTTGAAAAAGTTTCAAAGAAAAATTTAGTTTAATTTAAAAGATACCCGTCTTTGCGGGAATGTATTATGAAGATTGATATACTCGCCATTGGTGCACATCCAGACGATGTAGAATTGGGTTGTGCGGCTACTTTGGCAAAGGAAATAAGCAAGGGAAAAATAGTAGGGATTTTAGATCTTACGCGTGGCGAACTCGGTACTCGCGGTACTGCTGAAATTCGCGACAAGGAAGCGGCGGAAGCTGCAAAAATATTGGGAGTTAACTTTCGACGTAATCTGGAATTTTCTGACGGGTTTTTAATTAATAATGCGGCTTCACAATTAGAGATTATTAAAATTATTCGAAAATACCAGCCCGAAATGGTACTCTGCAATGCTATTGACGATAGGCATATTGACCATGCAAAAGGCAGCAAAATGGCTAGTGATGCCTGTTTTTTAAGTGGGCTTCAAAAAATTGAAACCATTTATGAAGGCAACAATCAGAAACCTTGGCGACCAAAACACGTTTATCATTACATTCAATGGAAAAATATTGTACCCGATTTTGTGGTAGATGTAACCGACTTTCTGGACAAGAAATTGGAAAGTGTTTTTGCCTATAAAAGCCAATTTCATCAAAAGGAAGCGAATGAGCCGGAAACCCCTATTACCTCACTTAATTTTAAAGATAGTATTACCTATAGGGCGCAAGACCTTGGAAGGCTTATTGGTACGGAATATGGAGAAGGGTTTACTGCCGAACGTTATCCTGCCGTAGATTCTATTTTCGATTTAATTTAATTTTCTTCCAAAAGAATATTGCGCAACCGTTAGATTTGATTTATATTTGCATCCGCTTAGCAAAATGTATTTTAATACACGCTAAATGGTGGTTGTAGCTCAGTTGGTTAGAGCGCTTGATTGTGGTTCAAGAGGTCGCCGGTTCGAACCCGGTCTTCCACCCGAAAAAAAAATCCTCCCTGTTTTTGGGAGGATTTTTTCGCTTAAGGCCTTTTTGCTTCAGCCTTCAACTATCTATTTTCGCACAATTTATTATTGGTTGAGTGTAATTCTATTTTCCCTGTTGGCAATCTCCCACGCAGTATGAAACACTAACTTGGCACGCGTTTCCATTAAATCGTACTCAATTTTATCTGGAGTATCACTTATTTTATGATAATCTGCGTGTACACCATTGAAGTAAAAAATAATTGGAACATCATTTTTCGCGAAATTATAATGGTCGCTTCTGTAATAAAAACGGTTGGGATCGTTGGGGTCGTCATATTTATAATCAAGCTCCAGCTGCGTATATTTTGTATTTGCTTCGGCTGAAACATCCTGCAATTCCTGACTCAATTTATTGCTTCCAATTAAATAGATATAATTTGGGTTGTCTTCCTTGGCAGGATCTATTCTTCCAATCATATCTATATTTAGATTACACACCGTATTTTCCAATGGAAATAATGGGTTTTCAACATAATATCTAGAGCCGTAAAGACCAATTTCCTCTCCCGTAACGTGCAAAAATAGTATCGACCTTTTTGGCGGATTGCCATCTTTTACCGCCTGTTGGAAGGCTTGAGCAATTTCAAGGATTGCAACGGTACCACTTCCATCATCATCGGCGCCGTTGAATACATTGCCATTATTATCCATTCCAACGTGATCCAAATGGGCAGAAATGACGATTATTTCTTCCGGTTTTTCCGAACCCTTAATAAAGGCAACCACATTTTCAGTTTCCTGCGGATCTCTTCGCCCTTCAAAAAAACTTGCTGGAATGTTTTGGTAATAATCTACTGTTCCAGGTGCCGCAGCTATGCCTTCTTTCTTGTAGAATTCACGAATAAAATCTGCCGCCATCCGTTGGCCTTTTGAGCCGGTCATCCGGCCCTCCATTTCGTCGCCTGCGTACACATATAAAAGTTCCTTTAAATCTTTCGATGTAATGGTACTCGCATATTCGGTACTTGGGTCTTTTGTGCTTACCGTATTCTGTGCCGAATTGCAGCCACAAATTAATGTTGAAATTAAAGTAAATAGTAAAATCTTCATAATAGGATAGTGAGGTTATTCAAAAGAGGTAAGTTCGAAATCTTCGGCAGATTTGCCATCTTCACCCAATTTTTTATAATTGAAAGTATGTGTTTTTACTACTTCATTGCCATCGCGATCTTGCGACTTAACTGTTACTTTTACTAAATAGGTTACCCCAAGGGAGCCTTCTTCAGTTTCTGTTATCTCAATATTTTCATCATTGAATTTTGTGCCTTCAGGAAGTTGCAATTTTTCAATTGCGTCCTTTTTGGCCATTTCACGAATTACTTCTTCTTGATTATTGTCGGAAGCGCAGGAAAATAGAAAGACAGATAGTAGTATAAAAATTATTTTTTTCATAAAAATTTTATTTGGTTACGGGGTAAAGATAAAATAAGTTACAATGCTTAGTGCAAATTTTATGTGAAAAGTGCAGCTTGAAATTATACGTATATATAAATCGGAAAGCCCTGAAACAACTAAGTTTCAAGGCTTTTGTATTGCCGCTTCTCTTCTTCATATTGCTAAATTATTCAGCTTCGGCAAGATCTTCGAGTGTTTTAACCCGGTTTAATGTATTGTGTATTTCTGAAGCCTGACGTTGTAGTACATTCGAAATTTCTGGCGGAAAATTCTCTTCCTTCAATTTCTCATCATATTCCTTCCAGCTAGCTTTTTCGCCTCGAATACACTCTTCCAGAACCGCTTCATCTGTATTGCCAGCTAAAGCGCTTTTAATATCTATCCATGTTCTGTGCAAATCGCCGGTAAAGCTTCCGCTGTCTTTTGGTTCGGCATTTAGGCTGCGTATTTGGTGGTCAAGTTCGCTTGTAAATCTGTTGCGCTGTGCGGCCTGTTGCTGCAAAAATCTTTTAAGGTTGGTGTTTTTTGCATCCTGCATGGCCTTAGTGAAACCTTTTTCCGCATCATAATTTTTTTCCAACAGTTCTTGAAGGTTGTCTACCAATTTGTCGTGGTTGTGTTCTTTTGCTTTTTCGTTTGTAGTTTTCATAATTTTTTGATTTTCAATTTTCCTTAAAATTAAATTTATTGAACGCAATAGAATCTTATCGATTTCACAATTGAGAAGTGTTTAACGTATCTCTTTAGAAATTTTAAGACTGTTGCGGGGGAAACACTAAATAAATATTAAAGTGAATTCACTGTTGTTTACATTTTCTATTTTTAAAGAAAGTTTTACACTATGAAAGTTCGCTCTAACGAACCCTTTTGGCTAATAAAAAATGCCCTGCCGCAAAGCTATCCATCGCTGCAACAACATACATCTGCCGAAGTTTTAATTATAGGCGCGGGTATAACCGGAGCGCTTATGGCTTTTAAACTTTTAAATGAGGGGAAGAAAATTATAATAGTAGACCGCCGCGATGTCTGTAATGGCAGTACCGCTGCCAGCACCTCGATGCTGCAATATGAGGTAGATGTGCCACTTCATAAATTGATAAAACAAGTTGGCTTAACCAATGCGGTTTCCAGTTTTCAAAACTGCGAAAAATCAATATCGGAATTAAAGAAAATTGTAGACGAGGTTAAAAGCGATTGCGGTTTTGAAGAACGAAATAGTGTTTATTTTACATCAACTAAAAAAGATATCGAGTTTCTAAAGGAAGAATTTGAAGCGCGAAAACAGCACGGTTTTAAGGTGAAGTGGCTTTCAAAAGAAGATTTAAATAAAATGGGGCTAAAGGCATACGCCGCAATTGAATCAAAAACGGCCGCCGTGCTAGATGTGTATGTATTGGCAAATGATATATTAAAGTATTGTTCCGAAAAAGGCGTTCAGATTTTTGACCGCACCGATATTGTTGAAATTAAAAATGAAAAAGAGAAGCTAAGGGCAAAAACCAATACCGGCATTACCATAGAGGTAAACGATGTGGTACACTGTACGGGCTACGAAAGTGTGGAAACTATAAAAGAGAACATTGTTAACCTAAAAAGCACATACGCCTTAGCTTCTGAAGCTTATGAAAAAGTGCCCAATGT
>CAXBDO010000255.1:0-4074 GCA_963974165.1 uncultured Aequorivita sp. | reverse complement strand
AGAAAATACCCGTAATTTTCTGTCTGGACAGGGCGGGAATTGTGGGGGAAGACGGCCCAACCCACCACGGTATTTTTGATTTGGCCTATTTAAATTGTATTCCAAACCTCATCATCTTTGCGCCCCGCAATGAGATTGAACTGCGCAATATTCTATTTACTGCACAACAAGGTTTAAATCTGCCCATTTTTATAAGATATCCACGTGGGAGGGGCACAATTATAGATTGGCAACAGTCCTTCAATACAATTGCAATAGGAAAAGCTACAACGCTTCGGGAAGGCTCTAAACTTGCTATATTAACCATAGGGACTATGGCGAATAATGCGAAGGATGCCCTTAAAATGCTTTCAGAAAAGGAGAGGAAAAAAATTGGGTTAATCGACATGCGATTTTTAAAACCTTTGGATGAAGTTGCCCTACATGAAGTTTTTAAGAAATATAACACCGTAGTTACCATCGAAGATGGCACTATTATAGGTGGGTTGGGAACTTCAGTTGTGTCATTTGCTTCAAAGAACAACTATAGCAATACCATTGAAGTATTGGGCATTCCAGATGTTTTTCCAGAACACGGTACTGTAGCCGAACTGCAGGCACTTGCAGGCATTTCTTCAGAAAAAATTAAACAGCTCCTTCAAAAATATCTATAAAAAAAAGAGGCTCTTGCGAGCCTCTTTTACATTTCAGAGATTATTATTTCTTAGTTAATAATCAATTTCATTGTTTGCGAACGATTCGCACTTTCAATCTGCATTAAGTAAATACCAGTATTAAGTTTACTTGCATTTACATTAGCTGAAGTGTGAATTTCCAATTTCTGGGTAAATACCTTTCTACCGTTCATATCGAAAATAGAGATAGTTGCGTTTCCAACATCTACACGGGATTTTATGGTAATCTCACCATTAGATGGGTTTGGATATACTACAAAATTGTTATTATCGATACCATTGTCTGATACTCCAAGTAGACAATCTACAGGCACATCAAAAGCTTCTGTACCGTCCGATCTGCTTCCTGAGCTTCCTTGGCTGGCACTTAAGCCCAATCCTCTTTTTGCGAATGCTCTCCAGATAATACATCTGTTTGCACCACCATTGGCAATTAAATCTGCTTCAAGAATCGCATCGCGACCATCTACAAATCCTGGGCTACAAGGCTGTAATTTCAATCCATCCATAACCAATTGCAATGCGATGTTGTTACCACCCGTACCATTGTGCATATCTGGATCAAATCCGTATTCGTCAATTAAATCCCAAGAAAGATCCCAAAGCATGGTTGCCCATACTGAACCAACTCCGTGAGGAACAGACTGCGACTTGATATCATCATATGTAAAATCATTTACTGCGAAATCTGAGCTATAAGGTTTTGTTCTAAGACCTTTTCCAGCAATTCCTTCACCTAAAGCATAAGTTCCAGTTCCACGTGGGTCGAATCTTGTATCGTTAGCTTTCATAGTCAATAGGAAGCCGAAATAATCGCTCCATCCTTCACCCATTTGCTCTTGGTTCTGAAGACATCCAGACTGTAAAGGACCTCCCGTTAAACGGTTTGAAATTCCATGACCATATTCGTGGGCAATAATTCCGTTATCCAAATCGCCATCACGCTGAAAGTTATCTGTTCCCGAACCATCATCAACCAAGGTTGCGTTAATAGTGTCGCCATTTAATAGAGATGCAATTAATGCTTCACCATCATTTTTATAGATCATTACAGCTGGAATAGTAATTTGTGTACCATTTCCACCCATTGCAGGCGGATCTGTTGGAGAATTGTTTACAACAATTACTGCCAAGGCGCCTTCGTTTTGTGCGTTAAGCACCTTTAAAGTATAGTTACACTCACCTCTTCTTACTACAGCTATTTTTCCGCTAATGCTAGGGCCGTTTGTAACATTGTCACAACCATCATAAGGGTCTGTAGAAGCACCCGAGTTGTCATCTTCAACAACTACAAGATCTGCAGTTATTGGTGTAGTAGTTAACGGTGGAGCAAAGTTAGAATCCATTGCATAATATTGGCCAGAAAGTGGGCCGGTATTTACAGTAAGGTAAGTACCCAAAACAGTACCTGGCGCATTCCAAAGATACATTTGCATTCTTGGTGCACCACCATCTGGAGGTGTTCCAAAGTTTGCGTTGTTCATTCCACTTCCATCTTGGGCATCGGCAAATACATAATCGCCAGCTCCAGGAACACCAGTATAATTGTTCACCTGAAAGTTACCGCTTAATTCATCAAAGCCGTAGTGGTACATAATGTCGTGCATCATGTTGTTCATATAGAACAAATTGGTAATGGCACCATCAGTAAATCCATTTGGGTTTTGAGGAAGGTTAAAAGGAAAATCGAAAGTAAGTGTTGGCCCACCTTCTGCTCTAGCTCCCGAACCATTGTTACCATTTTTGTCTTCTTGCGCTATAACATTGTTTCCGCGAGAGTAAGTAAATTCTTCTCCAACAACCCCATCAATATCATGCCATCCGAATGGAGAGGCAACTGGGTCTGCAGGATCGCTTACCAATTGGTCTGCGCCATTGTGTGGGCCCAATAATGGTAAAGGGAAAACTCTGTAAGCCGGTACAGCACTCATTGGCATACCTGCCTCGCTTTTAGTAGCCATTAATATGCTGTTTGTATTTGCGTGTGAATGGGCATCTTCACCAAAATTACAGCTCACTACCCAATCCATAGTATCTAGTAATTCACCTGTTCTTGCATCTATGCGCACACTGTAGTAATGCGAAGCATCCAAAAGAGAAATGCTTAAATCCCAAGCTAATTTTAAAGCTCCGGTAGTTTCCATTTTTTGGTAAACCAATTCTACAGGAATGTTTTCCAATGAAATATTTCCATTAGAAAAAATATAGCTGTGGTCTGAAACAGTTTCAATCAAATTTAAGTTTGAAGGACCTTGCAACCCAAGTGCAGCTGCCGCCTTTCCGATAGCGCTAACCGCTGTTACGGAAGGTGTTGTACTGTTTACCTTTGCTGAAACGTTTTCGGTAAACGCAACCTTGGCGCTGTAAACCGCTCCATCCCTAATTACAAAAGTAGAGGTAGAATTGAAAACTTTTATTCCCTGAAAGCGCTGCTCTGCGTATACATTATGAACCTGCATACTTTTTGAAAAACTCTGCGAAGCAATAGTTACATCAGCAATATCTTGTAGTTGCAGCGAATGCTGCGATTTGTTTTGTTGGAGGTACGTTTTTACCACATTGCTGAAATCCTGCGCATAGGATATATTTACAGCAAAAATGATAAGTAAGTAAAGAACTTTTTTCATAAGCTTTAAATTAAGTTTTAGGTGAATTAGTATTAAGAATATTGTCTATCAAAAAATAGATTTTGATTTCCTAAAAAAAGGATGTGCTAAAAATATCATAAATTGACAATATAAACGGCTAATCCTTAATTTTTAACACTAAAAACCTGTAAACATCTTGAAACCTTAGAGATTCCCTTTAATTTTCTGAAAAATTTGAAGGGCGTTTCCGTCAGTCAACCTGGAGATGTAATTGCAACATTCCATTAAATAGTTATATACCGAAGTAGATTTATCTATTTCAAAATCGATGGTGCGCAACAAAAGCTTGTCGTAATGGCGGGCGCTATTGTTATGTTGGTTTTCAAAGGCGGTGGTGTAGGCATCCAAAAGTGTAGTTAAAATGCCATAACCTGCAATTTCCTTTTCTGAAACCTCAGCACTTTGGTAAACTTTCTCAACACTAATTTTTATAATGTCGGCAATCTGCGCCTTGTACGCACTCCTATCTAACAACGCATCGGCAAATGTGCCCTTTAAAATTTCTTCCTCATTTTCAATAAATATTTTAGCCGCTTCCGCAATAAGAGTGTTTATAGCAAGCGAACGTAAATACGCCAATCTATCCTGAGATGTTCTTAAGGAAGAATAAACCTCTTTTTTTAAGCTATTGCGCACTAAATTGATTAAATATTCTAGTGCCATTTCCTCATCTATCAACCCCAGATTAATGCCATCTTCAAAATCTATCAAGGTGTAGCAAATATCGTCTGCCGCTTCTACCAAAAAGGTAA
>CAXBDO010000254.1:0-4084 GCA_963974165.1 uncultured Aequorivita sp. | reverse complement strand
ATTGCAAGAAAACCATCCAACAGATTGGCTGCTGCCTTTAGAAATTTATGAAATAATTATCCAAACGAATTCTAAAACAGCGGCTGAAATACTGCAATATCTTTTACATTTGAAACAGCAAAGACCCAAAGTGGCGCATTTAATTGACGCTAGTTTGGAGCTACTCGAAGTTTCGGCTTCGTTGAATAAAGGCATTGATACACTAAGTGCACAAAAAAATAATTGTTAATTAAACCTCGACTCGAGAAGACATTATATTATGGGACTACTAGATTTTTTATTCGGAAACAAATCAAATAAAATTGAAGATTTTAAAGACCGGGGCGCCGTAATTGTTGATGTTCGAAGCAAGGGTGAATATGACGGTGGGGCAATACCAGGCTCCAAAAACATTCCGTTGCCGAATATTACTTCCAAAATAAGTGAGATTAAAAAATGGAACAAACCCGTAATTTGCTGTTGCGCCAGTGGAATGCGCAGCGCAAGTGCCGCCGGGATATTAAAAAGCAATGGCATTGAGGCAATGAACGGCGGTGGCTGGCATAGTTTAAGCCAGAAATTATAATTGAATTCCATAATCATTCCCAAAAGTCGGACTTAAAATTGCCCTTCAATTTAAGTATATGATTATCAGTTTTTTGTAGCTTTATATTTGCTAATCAAAAAATTGAAAATTATGTATCAATACAAAGCAAAAATTATTGAAGTTTACGATGGCGATACCGTTACTGCTATGGTAGATTTAGGTTTTTTCCATTTCCAGCAAATGAAATTCCGTCTTTATGGCATAGACACTCCAGAGCTGCGCGGAGAGGAAAGGGAGCAAGGCCTTGTGGTTCGCGATATTGTTCGGGCAATGATTTTAAATAAGGAGGTAATTATAAATTCCTATAAAGACAAACAGGAAAAATACGGCCGCTACCTTGCCAATATTATTATAGACGATATTGACCTAAACCTTTGGCTAGTTCAAAACGGCCACGCCAAGGAATATTTGTTATAATTTCAACTTTTCCAATTCCGCTTCGTTTTCAACCACGGTGGTATTATACTTCAAGGTCCACCCCATCGAATTGGTTAAAATATATATTTTTTGAAGTTCAGAAATAAGTCGGTTTTGCGCATTGGTTCGCAATTCTGAAGCTTCAATTTTTTTACGGAGCGATTTTTCAACCCTTTGTTTTATTTTGTTGTAATCTGAAGCAGTAAATTGATTCAGATAATCCTGCGTTACATCATAATATTCAATATTGGGGTTGATGGAAAGCTCGGGTTCGGGAATGTTGGTTATCGTTACCGTTTTGGTGGTTTCATCCATATCGGTAGTTACCTCGCTTAAATCGTACGCTATACTCGCCTTCGCATTAACCACAATCAGGGCTTTTTTTCGCGCATCAAAAAGACCGTACATTAAATCCTTACTATCATTATAACTAAAAACCTGGGCGTAGCTGCCTTCAGTTACTATCAGTTTACCAACGTTTTTCAATTCCTTTTGAATTAAAGCCGTGTTGGCTTTAAGAATTTCGCGGTTCTCCTTTTTATTTTCACAATACCGAAGGCCGAAGACGATAACGAAGGCAATCACAATTCCGAGAAAGATATTTCGCATGGAAGAATTTTTATGGGAAAGATATAAAAATTGAGTGGCAGCAATATTTAGTTTAACTGAAATTTAATTGCTACAAATTGTATTTCAGCATTAATATTGACCATATAATCTGTTAGATTATTTTTCGTTTAAATAAAACCTTCATTTTGTACCTTGCATCCTTATGAAATATTCAATTTTTTTTGTTCTTCTTTTTTGCCAGCTTGGGATAGCACAGCGTTTAACTCCTGTTGGCCAAGTGCCGCTTGTGGCCGATAGGTTTATTGGTATAGATAATTACAAAAACCCTTATTTCATAAAAGACAGGGTAATTTACAAACAGGGCGCAGACGGCACTTTTCTTTTTAACGATTTACAATTGGGTCGAATTACTTCGGTAGATATTATAAATCCGTTAAAGGTGGTGGCATTTTTCCAGGATACCAATACCGTTGTGATGCTGGACAATAAAATGAACGAAATTGAGCGGATTAACTTTAACAATCTGCCCCAATTTTTAAATGTAAGTACTGCCACCAATGCGGGCAATAATAATCTGTGGCTTTTTAATGTAGATACGCAGCAATTGGAACTTTATAATTACGGCGCCAAGTTGCAGACCGTGGTATCGCAGCCCTTTCCGGGGAAACTGCTGTCGCAGGCAAGCAATTTTAATTATTGTTTCACCTTAACCGAGAAGAAACTACGCGCCTTTAATAGCTATGGCAGTATTTTAAATGAAGTGCCTTCCGAAGGGTATGAAAAAATTATCCAACAAAACGAAAACCTTATTGCGCTGAAGGAAAATCAATTGTACTATATCCCCGATTTTGCAAGGCGCAACAGAGAGCTAGAGCAGGAAACAACATTATTGAAATTGCCCGAAATTACAATTAAAGACTTGCAGCTTAGCAATGATTTCCTGTATATTTATGACGGCGAAAATTTGCACACTTTTAAACTAACTCCCCCAAAGAAATAACGATTATGCACGTTGCAATTGCAGGAAACATAGGTTCCGGAAAAACCACCCTTACCCGTTTATTGGCAAAACATTACAAATGGCAAGCCCATTACGAGGAGGTTGACGACAACCCTTATTTGGACGATTTTTACAATCAAATGGAGCGTTGGTCTTTCAACCTGCAAATCTATTTTTTGAATAGTAGATTCCGTCAAATTCTCGATATACGCGAAAAAGGGAAGAGTGTAATCCAAGATAGGACGATTTATGAGGATGCAAATATTTTTGCGCCAAACCTGCACGCCATGGGCCTTATGACCAATCGCGATTTTGAGAACTACCGTTCGCTTTTCAATTTAATGGAAAGTGTAACCGAGGGGCCAGATTTACTTATTTATCTGCGAAGCAGCATTCCTAATCTGGTAAACCAAATCCACAAACGTGGGCGCGAATATGAAAACTCTATCAGCATAGATTATTTAAGCCGGTTAAACGAACGCTACGAAGCTTGGATACACGGGTACGACAAAGGCAATCTCATAATCTTTGATGTAGACAACATAAACTTTGTTGATGATCCCGAGCATTTGGGCCAAGTTATCAATAAAATAGACGCCGAACTTCACGGACTGTTTTAGCCTATTCCCTAAACATTGGGTGATAGTCAATTCCATTTTAAAATTTGCTTTACTGTAACTTTCCAGCTAACCTAAATTTCTTGTAGGTTTTAATGGGGAGGAGGTTGCTTATGTGGCCATATATTTTATCGGTTTTACTAGCTTTAATTTTTCCCAATAAATAAAATTTGGATTTGCGTTTACATTTATGAAAAGTTCTATATTGTGCGCTTTAACTTTTAATTAACGTAAAACCAAACCAAATGAAAATTTTTAAATTATTCCTTTTTACAGCATTTATCTCGCTTGCAGTTTCTTGTTCAAGCGATGACAGCAACCCAACTCCATCAAGCAATGGCAATATTATTGGCGTGTGGAAAGGAACTACAGTAGATTATACTGGCACCACAACTACAACGGCACAAGGACAAACAATGACAGCCGATTATGTTGGGGAAGCCTATGATGTAGATTATACCTTAACTTTTACTGCAAATCCTAATGAAGTTATTTCAGACGGAAGCTATAGTATTGAGCTAACAACCACTTTTAATGGGCAGTCTACAACACAAAATATCCCAAATCTTGAATTTCTTTCTAGTGGCGAATGGAGCATTGACGGTTCCAACCTATCTATAACCGTAGACAATGTAACAGATGAAGCAACTATTGTAGAACTTACAGATACTTCAATGATTTTAAAAGCGGTAGAGACTCAGGCTTCTGCCGGACAAGGATTTACTATAGTCTCTACTACAGATATCATCTTAAGCTTTACAAAGCTGTAATTAAAAAACAATTTTATTTTTAAAAACCCCGTCAATTTTTGGCGGGGTTTTAATTTTAAAAGCATTGGGTTAAACCTTAACGTTTCCCTCACAACATTTTAAATTTAAATCCGCTATTTTGCCC
>CAXBDO010000253.1:0-4088 GCA_963974165.1 uncultured Aequorivita sp. | reverse complement strand
ACAACCAAACCCCAAGAAAATTGGCTAAGGTAAAAAATTTAATCCGTTTGTTAAGGCTTTTGGAAGCTTCGTCCTTTCCAGATATAGTTGCCTTTAATACTGCCAAAAACTACGGAAACGATTAGCGCCGCATATAAAAAGGGCTGCCAAATAAATATCCAGAATGGGAGTTTCACTTCAAAAAATGAAGCGGTTTGATGGATTACCAAGTAATCTGTAATAATTTTTGCAACAACTAATAGGAAATAAAGCCCAAGATTTTCAGAGGAAAATAGCATTAAAACTGGTATTAATAAAATTGCAATATTTACTAGTAAAACCAGCGTACCCAAAATAAGGGAAGCCATATTTTTCTGTTTTGAAGTTTTGGAAGCCCACCGAATTCGTTGATTTCTTACACTTTTCCAATTTTCTTGGGGTTTGGTTGTAACAATAAAATCTTTCGCCTTTAAAAATTGCAGCTGTTTTGGAAATGCTTTTTTTATCTTTTCCATCAAGAAAATATCATCGCCGCTGGCTATATGGTCATTGCCCGAAAAGCCGCCCACTTTTAAAAATGCACTTTTCAGGTAAGCGAGATTGGCGCCATTACAGAGCAGCGGATTTCCATGCCCAAAACTCCCCACAGCTACTGCCTGTAAACTCAATCCATCAGCTTGCTGAAAATTTTGAATAAAACTTCCATCGGATTTATAAAGAACCGGGCCGCAAACCAATATTGGATTTTCCTGTTGAATAAATGAATCTAAGGATTTTAGCCAATTTTGTGGAAGCTCACAATCTGCATCGGTGGTTGCGATCCATTCGAATTTTGAGTGTTTGATTGCTTCAGAAATGGCATCTTTTTTTGGCGAATTTGAGAAATATTTATTTTGAAGTAATTGAAAATTGAGCTTACTTTTTTGAATTGCCCCCGCCACAATTTCTTCCGATGAATCTTCGGAGGCGTCGTTCACAAATAGTACTTCAAATAAATATGGCGGATAATTTATAGCTTCAATTGTTCGTAAAAGTTGGGGCAGATTCTCAGCTTCGTTTCTAAACGGTATAACAATACTAAATCGGGTTTTTGGATTAATGGTTTCCGAAGAAAACAGCCGCACTTTTTTAAAACCGTAAGCGATGGCCAACATACAAAGTACATAGGCCGCAAAAAGTAAGGTTAGCACCAAAATCATTGAGTGGAAGGTTGATAGGTGAGCACGAAAAAGCTTCCTAAAATGGAAGGAATTACAAAATTCAATATCCACATAGCTAGCACGGTAGATAGCACCGGAAGTTCCGCAATTTCAACAAACGAAAAAAGCCAAACTGCCACTCCGCCGCGAATTACCACATCCAGTATAAATATAGAAGGCAAAATGGAACTTAAAAGATACATCGCAAAAATAATTGGAAAGGCTTCCCCCATAGCAATTTGGGCGCCGAAAAATAGTAGCAACCCATAAAACATGCCGCTAAAAATACTATATCGAATAATCGAAAATAATACAGCTTTGAACTTATTGTGAAATGGAATTCTCTTAAAAAACCGAATGATTTTCCCAAGAGAGTAACCTTTTAGAACAAGATCTTTTTCCTTAAAGTAATATGCTAATGTTATAATAACTGCAATGCCAATTCCGAAGAAAACAATAGTTGAAAACGTATAATTTATACTGAAATTCCTCAAAATATAAACCAGTCCGAAAGCCCCGAAGAGAACAGTTGCAAACAATTGCGCCCCGTTGGAAAAAAGGTTTAAGAGCAATATTTTTTTCCGCATTTTAGGTGTGAAAAACAGTGCTTTTGCGCCGTATTCGCCAATTCGGTTAGGCGTTGCCATTGAGATTGTTAGCGATGCCAAACTCTGTTTTGCAGCTGTTTTGAAACTTATTTTTTCAAAAGTTGAAATCAAGGTTTGCCATTTTAAAATTTCAAAAACCCAGTTTGCAGCTGCTAAGCCTAAAAAGAATAGAAAGAAGATCCCGGAAACGCTTCCTCTTGAAAATATTGCAGCCAAAAATTCTTCCATATTCACCGAAGAATTGTTTTTCAGCTTATAAAAAATATAACCGAAAGTTACAGCGAGCACCAAAACTTTAGCGGCGGCAAGCAGATATTGTTTAGCTTTGTGCGATACTGCAATCATGGCGCTAAAATACTAATTCCCGCGAAAGCGGGAATCTCTTCTTCAATGGAAAACAAAACAGAAAAAATAATTTTAGGTATTGACCCGGGAACCACAATTATGGGTTTCGGGCTTATAAAAGTGGTGGGGAAACAGATGCAATTTTTGCAGTTGAATGAGCTTCAACTTAAAAAATACGACGACCATTACCTAAAACTAAAACTAATTTTTGAACGCACCATCGAGTTGATAGACTCCCACAATCCAGACGAAATTGCTATTGAAGCGCCCTTTTTCGGAAAGAATGTCCAATCCATGTTAAAGCTTGGAAGAGCACAGGGCGTAGCAATGGCGGCGGGCCTATCAAGGGAAATTCCAATAACGGAATATTCGCCAAAAAAAATTAAAATGGCCATAACCGGCAACGGAAATGCCAGTAAGGAGCAGGTAGCCAAAATGCTGCAAAGCCTTTTAAACTTAAAGGAACTTCCCAAAAATTTGGACAGTACCGATGGCCTTGCAGCTGCAGTTTGCCATTTTTACAATATGGGGAAGGTGGAAATTGGAAAAAGCTACACCGGTTGGGCAGCATTTGTTAAGGAAAATGAACATAAAATCAATAAACAGTAAGCAATAAACATTTAGTTGTAAAAATATCTGTAACTATGTTGAAGGAAATATAAACACTTATTTAAAGATGCCGATGAACTCTCAAAAATCCTATTTTCAATTCTAAAATCAACTCGAATTAACGCACCTAACTAACTTCAGATTATTTATTGATAATTGCTTATTGATAATTGTTAACTGCTATGAGCGGAATTTACATCCACATCCCTTTTTGCAAACAGGCTTGCCATTATTGCGATTTCCATTTTTCTACGTCGATGAAGAAAAAGGGAGAATTGGTCAATGCCCTGTGCAAGGAATTGGTGTTGCGAAAAGATGAGATTAAAGGTGAAATAGAAACTATCTATTTGGGTGGAGGTACGCCCAGCTTGCTTTCTTCGGAAGAATTGCAGCAGATTTTCGAAACAATTTCCTTTCATTATAAAGTTGTAGAAAACCCTGAAATAACACTTGAAGCCAACCCAGATGATTTATCGAAAGAGGTATTGATCCAATTATCAAAAAGCCCGATAAATCGGCTCAGTATTGGGATTCAATCGTTTTTTGAGGTAGATTTAAAACTGATGAATCGCGCCCACAATGCTTCCGAAGCGCTGGAATGTATAAAAGAAGCGAAGCAATATTATGAAAATATCAGCATCGATTTAATTTACGGCATTCCAAAAATGAGCAATGAACGGTGGCAAGAGAATCTTGAAATTGCGCTAAAGTTTGACGTGCCGCACCTTTCATGTTATGCATTGACTGTGGAGCCAAAAACAGCTTTAAAAAAATTCATCGAAAAAGGCATCGTGCCGCCCGTAGATGAAGATGCTGCAAAACAGCACTATGAAATATTACTGACCGAAACCGAAAAAGCTGGATTCGACAATTACGAGTTTTCAAATTTTGGGAAACCTGGGTTTTATTCCCGTAATAACACGGCCTATTGGGAAGGGAAACCATATCTGGGCATTGGCCCCTCGGCCCACGGCTACGATGGCAACTCGCGCAGCTGGAATGTGGCTAACAACACAAAGTACATACGGTCTATTGAGGCGGGGATACTTCCCTTGGAAAAAGAAACCCTTTCTAAAGAAGATAAATACAACGAATATATAATGACCGGCCTACGCACCAAAAAGGGTGTTTCTTTGGAAAAAGTTGAAAATGAGTTCGGAAAAAAGTTTTCAGACTACCTTTTGAAGCAAGCCGAGATTAATTTGCAAAAAAAATTACTTATTTTCGAGAACCAAATCTTAACAATTTCAAAATCAGGCAAATTTTTAAGTGATGGTATTGCTGCAGATTTATTTTGGATTTAGTGTAAATTAGACTTTCCTGATTTACAGGCCTTTTTAAACGCGGC
>CAXBDO010000252.1:0-4099 GCA_963974165.1 uncultured Aequorivita sp. | reverse complement strand
TTTTCAAACAGATATTTAAAGTGTTTTCTTTTTAAGGAAACTAAATTTTCCGGGGCATCGGTAAGTTCAAAATGCTGGCAAAGGGTTCTGCAAATAGGCAAGGTAGATTGCCCGGTGAAGGAATCATACAAAGAATCAGTAACATCAATATTTACCTCCTCAAACATTTTGAAGTAAGCCTTTCGGTGCAAGGGTTCTGTATCTACAATAACCCCATCCATATCAAAAAGTACCGCTTTTAGCATTTCTCTATTTTTTTATGATGGCAAAGAAAACAAATCTTTTTAAAAGTTACCCGCCAAAAGTAAATTGACTTCTTTTAAACAGAATTTTCTTTTTGAAGTTGCGCCAATAATTCAAATGAATTTAATCGTGCTTTTTGATCGTAAATATGCGCAACTGTAATTAATTCATCTATTCTTGTCTGGGCCACAAAATCGGTTAGTTTTTTTCGTACCGTTTCTTTACTTCCCACGAAAGAATACTGCATCATTTGCGAAATATGCGCCTCTTCCATAGGGTTCCACAGGCCGTCCATACTTTTAACTGGCGGCTGTAAGGGTTGGCGGGTATTTCGGATAACATTCAGCATAAAAATTTTCATACTTGTTGCCAGATATTCCGCTTCTTCGTCCGTATCGGCAATAACCACATTTACACAGGCCATAGTGTAGGGCGTGTTTAATTGTTTTGACGTTCCAAAATTTGAATGATACAATCGCAAGGCATCGTGCAAATGCGTGGGCGCAAAGTGACTGGCAAAAGCGTAGGGCAACCCTAAGGCACCTGCCAACTGTGCACTATATGTACTCGACCCCAAAAGATATAAAGGCACTTCCAAACTTTCGCCAGGAATTGCCCGCACTGGGCTGTGTGCATTATTTTTTGAAAAATAATGTTGTAATTCCTGCACGTCATTAGGGAAGTCGTTCACCGTTTCAGTTCGTTCGCGTCGTAGCGCTTTAGCCGTAAGTTGATCGGTTCCTGGCGCGCGGCCTAAGCCCAAATCTATTCGGTCTGGGTATAAGGTAGCTAGTGTTCCAAATTGTTCCGCAACTATTAGTGGCGCATGATTTGGCAGCATTACACCGCCGGAGCCAACGCGAATTTTATTGGTATTTTCGGCAATGTACCCAATTAGTAAAGGCGTGGCAGAACTCACCAAACTATCGGCATTGTGATGTTCAGAAATCCAAAAGCGTTTAAATCCTAAATCTTCGGCCTTTTGCGCCAAAGCCAGACTATTTTCCATAGCCGTTTTGTGGCTGCTGCCTTGAATTACAGGAACCAAATCCAGCACTGAAAAGGGTATATTTTTTAAAAGATTTTCTTTATTCATAGTACTTATATTTTGGCTCTTTGATATTGCAAAGGCCAGTCAACATCAACATTTAATTCTGTAGCCGCGTGAAGTGGAAAATGAGGATCGCGAAGACTTTCCCTTCCGTAGAAAATTAAATCGGCTTTTCCTTCCTTTAAAATTGCTTCAGACTGTGTTGCTGAAGTAATTTGCCCTACGGCACCGGTTAAAATATTAGCTTCCTTTTTAATTTTTTCAGCAAATTCAACTTGATAGCCAGGTTCACTTGGTATGGTTGCTTTTGGCACGTTGCCGCCCGTTGAAGTATCGATTAAATCAACGCCCAATTTTTTTAATTCCTTCGCAAGATTAACGGAATCGTCTATAGTCCATCCACCTTCGGTCCAATCTGTTGCTGAAATACGCACAAATAGCGGCTTATCTTCTGGCCATTCTTTTCGGACTAATTCAGTAACTTCGAGTAAAAGGCGGATTCTATTTTCAAAACTTCCGCCGTATTTATCGGTGCGATTATTGGCGAAGGGCGAATAAAATTGGTGAAAGAGATAACCGTGGGCAGCGTGAATTTCCACCACATCATATCCTGCTTTTTCAGCACGGCGAGTAGCAGCTATATAATCATTTTTTACTTTTTCAATTCCCGCAGCGTCTAAGGCAATTGGTGTAGGTTCGCCCTCTCTAAATGGCAGGGCCGAAGACGATACAGTTTGCCAACCATTTTTTTCTTCCGGAGCAATTTTACGCGCACCTTCCCGTGGCAGTTGGTAGCTCGCTTTTCTTCCAGCGTGCGCCAATTGAATTCCTATCAATGCATTTTGGGAATGAACAAAATCTACAATTTCTTTCGGCTTTCTAATGTGTTCATCACTCCAAATACCCATATCGCCATAAGAAATTCTTCCCTCGGGCGAAACGGCTGTTGCTTCCTGAATTATTAATGCCGACCCACCAATGGCGCGACTGCCAAGATGCACTAAATGAAAATCGTTTGCAAAACCATCTACACTACTATACATGCACATGGGCGAAACGACGGTTCTATTTTTTAGAGTTATATTTTTTATTTTTAATGGGGAAAAGAGGATGCTCATACTTATGTTTATTCGCTATTATTATTGTTTATTATTTTTTTGAAGATTTCAGAAATTTCAAAAATCCGAAGAATTTTCTATGCTTTAAATAATCGAAATCTTGTTCGTGAAAATACGCCTCCCTTTCAAAGGAAATATTTCGATAAGCTTTTAGTCGGTTTTTATATTGAAACCAACGGAACAAAAACTCAATTGCATACCATAGATAGAAAAACACCAACAACAACTCAACTTGTTGGCGTAGGTGAATGCTTTCGTGATTTATGAAAACAGCATTTTCTTTTAACAAACTATGTTTTAAAATCACGAACGGCCAAAGCGTAATTCCATTGAAATTTTTTCGGAGGAGTTTTGGACGGATTTTTAGAATCACAAGTTTATTTCTTCAAAAATTGTCGCAAAACATATTGTAAAATTCCTTCATTTTGATAATACGCTACCTCAATTGGGGAATCTAATCTTGCGATTGCCTTAAATTCAATTTCCTTGCCATTATCATCTTTTGCAATTACTGTCACTTTTTTTGAAGGCGTTAAATTATTTTCAATCCCCCTAATACTAAAATATTCCTTGCCCGTAAGCTTGTGAAAAGCTGCGCTCTCCCCATCTACATACTCCAAGGGCAGCACCCCCATCATAATTAAATTGCTTCGGTGGATACGTTCATAGCTTTCTGCCAAAACGGCTTTTATTCCAAGTAAAATTGTTCCTTTGGCAGCCCAATCTCGGGAAGACCCACTGCCGTATTCCTTGCCGGTAAGAACTATTAATGGCGTTTTTTCTTTAATATATTTTTCTGAAGCTTCAAAAACGGTCATTTCTTCTTCAGTTGGCAAGTAGGTTGTATACCCGCCTTCTTGGCTGGCCAATTGATTTTTAATTCGAACATTGGCAAAAGTACCGCGAACCATAACTTCATCATTTCCACGACGGGAACCGTAACTGTTGAAATGTTTCTTTTCAACACCTTTGGAAATTAAATATTTTCCGGCTGCAGAATCTTGAGAAAATGCACCCGCGGGCGAAATATGATCTGTAGTAATACTGTCGCCAAGCATCAATAAAGCCCTGGCACCTTCAATATTGTGAACAGGCTTTGGATCGTTTGAAAGATCTCGGAAAAATGGCACTTCCTTTATATAGGTTGAATCATCTTCCCATTGATATAATTTATCATCCGGCACTTGCAGATTTCGCCATATTTCATTGCCTTCAAAAATTTCGTCGTAATTTTTTTTGAAATCTTTAGGGGTAAGTACTTTGCTCATTACGGCATGAATCTCATCGTCAGTAGGCCAAATATCTTTTAGGAAAACGGGTTTTCCATTTCTATCGCTACTTAATGGCTCCTTCGTAAGGTCTATATCTACCCTTCCCACAAGCGCGTAAGCAACCACCAACATTGGCGACATTAAAAAATTCATTTTTACTTGTGGGTGAATTCGTGCTTCAAAATTTCGATTTCCAGAAAGAACGGAGGTTACAATTAAATCATTTTCCTCCACAGCTTTTGAAATTTCTGGTGGTAAAGGGCCGGAGTTTCCTATACAGGAAGTACAGCCGTAGCCCACCAAATGAAATTGAAGCGCTTCCAGATCTTTTAACAGATCAGCCTTTTCGAGGTAGTCTGTTACTACTTTCGACCCCGGCGCCAAAGAGGTTTTAACCCACGGTTTTATATCTATGC
>CAXBDO010000251.1:0-4100 GCA_963974165.1 uncultured Aequorivita sp. | reverse complement strand
GAGGCAGGCGCAACGGTTTTGTTGGAGCCCAGACCAGGTTATGGCTATGCTTGTTTAAAAGGAATGGAATATATAGCGGCAACAACTCCAAAACCTGAAATTGTGGTTTTTCTTGATGGCGATTACAGCGATTACCCTGCCGAACTCTCAAAAATAGTAGCCCCTATAATTGAAAATAATATCGATTTTGTAGTTGGGACCAGAGTGAAGGAGTTGCGCGAAGCAGGCTCTATGACCTTTCCACAGCGCTTTGGCAACGGCTTGGCCACCAAATTGATGGCGCTTTTCTTCAATTCAAAATTTACAGATCTGGGACCTTTTAGGGCTATTAAATACGAAAAGTTATTGGCTTTAAATATGGAAGACAAAACCTACGGGTGGACGGTTGAAATGCAGTTAAAAGCATTGAAAAAGAAATATTCATATACTGAAATACCCGTGAATTACAAGAACCGCATAGGGGTTTCAAAAGTTTCGGGTACCATAAAAGGTGCTATATTTGCAGGCGTAAAAATCCTGTCGTGGATCTTTAAATACAGCTTTAAAAAATGATTCTTGAATCTATAATCATTGTAATTTATTCCATCGCCCTGCTTCTCATTTTTATGTACGCTTTGGCCCAATTGAATTTACTTTTCAATTATTTAAGCGCCCGAAAAAAACATAAAAATTCTCCTGTTTTCGATTTTACAAAGGAAGCGGAAATTCCATACATCACTATTCAGCTTCCCGTTTATAATGAACTATATGTTATGGAACGGCTGTTGGAGAATATTTCAAAATTGGAATATCCACGGCAAAAGTTGGAAATCCAAGTTCTGGACGACAGTACAGATGAATCTTTTGAAGCTACTGCCCAACACATTTTAGAACTTCAAAAAACTGGGCTCGACATTCAACATGTAACGCGTAAAAACCGTGAAGGTTATAAGGCCGGGGCATTAAAGGAAGGTTTAAAAACTGCAAAAGGGGAATATATTGCAATCTTTGATGCCGATTTTCTTCCGAAGAAAAACTGGCTAAAAAAAACCATCCCATATTTTAAAGACCCCGAAATTGGTGTGGTGCAGACCCGTTGGGGGCACTTAAATCGGGACTACTCCATACTTACAAGGGTACAGGCATTTGCCCTCGATGCGCATTTTACCTTAGAGCAAGTGGGCAGAAATAGCAAAGGCCATTTTATAAACTTTAATGGTACCGCCGGCGTATGGCGTAAAGAATGCATTCTTGATGCGGGAAATTGGGAAGGCGACACCTTAACCGAAGACTTAGACCTAAGCTATAGGGCACAACTTAAGGATTGGAAATTCAAATATTTGGAAGAAGTGGAAACCCCCGCAGAACTTCCGGTGGTAATTAGTGCTGCACGATCTCAGCAATTTAGATGGAACAAAGGAGGCGCAGAAAACTTCCAAAAAATGGCGGGGCGAGTGTTTAATAGTAAAAATGTGCCTTTCAAATCTAAAGTTCACAGCTTTTTACATTTGCTGAACAGCACTATGTTTTTGAATATTTTGATTGTTGCCATTTTAAGTATTCCGATGCTCTACATTAAAAATAAATACGATCATTTGGCAGTTTATTTTTATGTGATGAGCTTTTTTATAACCAGCACCATCATCTTTTTTATCTGTTATTGGTTTACCTATAAAGCTACATACGGCGGTGGGTTTAAACGTTTTTTCAAATATATTGGTATGTTTTTCACCTTCTTTTCGGTGGCCATGGGATTTTCATTGCACAACTCTATTGCAGTTCTGGAAGGACATTTTGGAAAAAAAAGTGAATTTATTCGCACGCCAAAATTCAACATTGGCAGCTTAAAGGAGGGATGGAAAGGCAATAAATACCTTTCCAAAAATATTTCAACCAATGTAATTTTTGAAGGAATTTTAATGCTCTATTTCGCCTTTGGAATGTATAGCGCTTTTGTTGTTGGCGACCAAGGTGGCGATTTCGGACTTTTCCCTTTTCACCTAATGCTTTTTTTGGGGTTTGGGTTTGTGTTTTTTAAATCGCTCACTTCAAAAGCATAATTTTTTTTGAGTACTTTTATCTTGGTACTTGCAAAGCGTTAATAGTTAAAAGTTATTCATTGTTCATTGTTCATTGTTCATTATTCATTATTCAATAAACATTCCCTAAATGTATCCACCGCCCCATCATCAATCGCACGATATTGAAAAAATGATAGCCGTAATAAAACAATTCCCTTTGGGTATGTTGGTTACAGCGAAAGACGGCAATCCATTTATTACGCATATTCCCTTTATCTATAATGAAACTTCAAAAAACTTGGTAGCGCACCTAGACAGAAGCAATCCACAGATGGAGACTTTGTTTGAAGGTGCCGAAGTAACCGTGGTTTTTAAAGGTCCCGATACTTATATTTCCCCCAGCATTTATACCACGCCCCAATTGCCAACGTGGAATTACATAATAGTCCACATTACTGGCAAGTTAAAACTCATCAATAATTCTGAAAAGGCGAAGCAGACAATTGTTGAAATGACTGAATTTTTGGAAGGGAACAACCCAGATTTCATTCTAAAAAAAGACGATCCTAGAATGGAAAAATTGATAGATTACATTCAGGCTTTTGAAATTGAAATAACCAATTGGGAAGGGAAATTCAAACTGTCTCAAGACAAAAACGCACAGGATTTTGAAAATGCAAAACAGGAATTAATAAAAAAATCCCAAGAGGATGTCTCTGGATTTATAAAACATATTTACAGCGCCAATTAACCTTTTAAGCGAAGCTGTTTTTATTTTAAGTACTCTTTCACTTCTTCAAAATTCAACCCGCCATAATTGCCGCTGCTCATTAAAAGCAAACTGGTATTATTGTAATCCTGTGTAAAAAGATAGGTTTTGAAATCGGCTGGATTGGTAAAGACTACCAAATCGTCCCTATCAAAAGCTTCTTCAATCTGTTCCATTTTTATGGCCTCGAGCTGTTTTATCATTACTGCGTGGGGCGAATAAAAAACCACCGCGCTATCTGCCGCATCCAGCGTTCCTTTGTATTCCTTTAAAAACTCAGGATTAAGACTGCTGTAGGTATGCAGTTCCAAACAGGCAATTAATTTTCTATCTGGATATTGGTTTTTTACGGCTTGCGTTGTGGCCTTAACCTTACTGGGCGAATGTGCGTAATCTTTATACGCTACCGCATTACTATTTTCGGCAATTTTTTCCAGTCGCTTGCTTGCGCCTTTAAAGGTAGCGATAGCCTCATAAAAATTTTCGGCGTCTACGCCCATTAATTGGCAAATCCATCTGGCGCCTTCAAGATTGTTGAGATTGTGCTTTCCAAATATCTCTACGGGCATTGGGCCTTCTGGCGTATCTAAAAGTGTTATTCCATCTTCAACCGTGTACTCAGGGGTTTGGTATGGATATTTTTTAATGTGATTTGTAGAATTTTCTACCACTCGTTTTACTTCCGAATCCTCTTCATTGTAGATAATAGCGCCGCCATTTGTAATCTCATTCAGAAAAATATCAAACTGTTCCACATAGTTTTCATAGGTTGGGAAAACATTTATATGGTCCCACGCAATGCCGCTCAACAAGGCAATATTTGGTTTATAAAGGTGAAACTTGGGCCTGCGGTCTATTGGGGAAGAAAGATATTCATCGCCTTCAATAACCATAAAATCATTGTCGGCCGTAATTTTTACCATCGTATCAAACCCTTCCAATTGAGCGCCCACCATATAATCTACCTCCTTTCCGTGGTAATTCATTACGTGAAGAATCATGGAAGTTATAGTAGTTTTTCCGTGCGAACCGCCAATAACCACACGGGTTTTGTTTTTGGACTGTTCGTATAAAAATTCGGGATAACTGTAAATTTTTAAACCCAGCTCTTTTGCTTTTAGAAGTTCGGGATTATCTGCTTTGGCGTGCATTCCGAGAATTACGGCATCAATTTCCGAAGTCAGTTTTTCAGGAAACCAGCCTTCACTTTCCGGCAATAGGCCTCTTTTGCCCAACCTGCTTTTTGAAGGTTCAAAAACCTCGTCGTCGCTTCCGGTTACGGCATCTCCTTTTTGGTGTAATGCCAATGCAAGATTGTGCATTGCGCTGCC